>NZ_JBHTLD010000173.1:0-10921 GCF_042678745.1 Pontibacter rugosus
TTGTCTGTCTATTTCCATTTCTTTGCACAGTGTTTTAATTAACTATAAGAAAAATGTCAGAAATCGCAGAAAAAGTAAAAGCTATCATCATCGATAAGCTTGGTGTTGAAGAGGCAGAGGTTACTCCAGAGGCAAGCTTCACAAATGACCTTGGCGCTGATTCATTGGATACTGTTGAGCTTATTATGGAGTTCGAAAAAGAATTCAACGTGTCTATTCCAGATGATCAGGCTGAAAACATCTCTACTGTAGGCCAGGCTGTAAGCTACCTAGAAGAGCACGCGAAGTAATATATCCTCCCCTTTTATAAAGAATTTTCTACTATCTATCCTCTACTAACAGCTTATGGAGCTTAAGAGAGTCGTAGTTACTGGGCTAGGCGCACTCACGCCAATTGGAAACACCGTTTCGGAATATTGGAACGGGCTTATCAATGGCGTGAGTGGGGCTGCGCCTATTACACGTTTCGACGCAAGTAAGTTTAAAACGCAGTTCGCCTGCGAAATCAAAGGATACGATCCAGGAAATTATTTCGATCGTAAAGAAGCCCGCAAAATGGACTTGTTTACGCAGTTTGCGCTAGTGGTGGCCGATGAGGCCGTTAAAGACGCAAACCTATTGGAGGGGAATATTGATCCTGACCGTGTTGGAGTAATTTGGGGATCTGGAATTGGTGGATTACGCACCTTTCAGGAAGAGTGCGTGAACTTTGCCAACGGCGACGGAACACCACGCTTCAACCCTTTCTTCATTCCGAAGATGATCGCCGACATCAGTGCAGGTCATATATCTATTAAGTATGGCTTCCGTGGGCCTAACTTTGTTACCGTTTCTGCCTGTGCATCAGCTACTAATGCGCTTATAGATTCCTTCAACTACATCCGTTTGGGTATGGCTAATGTGATTGTGAGCGGTGGTTCTGAGGCTGCAGTTACAGAGGCCGGTATAGGAGGTTTTAATGCCATGAAAGCCCTTTCGGAGCGCAATGATTCTCCATCAACTGCTTCTCGTCCATTTGATGCAGGCCGTGATGGTTTTGTGTTAGGTGAAGGTGCGGGAGCTTTGATCCTGGAGGAGTATGAGCACGCAAAAGCGCGTGGCGCTAAAATATACGCCGAGATTATAGGTGGCGGCATGTCTGCCGATGCATATCATATCACGGCCCCTCACCCTGAAGGCCTTGGCGCTTTGAACGTTATGAAAAACGTGCTGCGCGATGCCAACATCAAACCAGAGGAAGTAGACTACATTAACGTACACGGTACATCCACACCGCTTGGCGATATTAGTGAGACAAAGGCTATCAAAACAGTTTTTGGTGACCAGGCTTACAAGCTGAATATCAGCTCCACTAAATCCATGACGGGTCACTTATTGGGTGCTGCCGGTGCTATTGAGGCAATTGCTTCTATCATGGCTGTACGAAATAATGTTGTTCCGCCAACCATCAACCACTTTACCGATGACGAAAACATCGATAACCGCCTGAACTTTACGTTTAATAAGGCGCAGGAGCGGGAGGTAAAAGTTGCCCTGAGCAATACATTTGGTTTTGGTGGTCATAATACCTCTGTAATTTTCCGTCAATTCAAAGACTAGTTAGTGTTTGGGCCTATTAAACCAGTTCGGCGCATCCTTCACAGGTTATTCAATAAAGATAAAGCCTTAGTACGCGCTCTTGCTGGCATTATTGGCAGCACACCTGATAACCTACGTCTTTACAAACTCTCGTTGACGCATACATCGTTTGCGCGCCAAAACCTGGCGGGCAAGCATGAAACCAATGAGCGTATGGAGTTTTTGGGCGATGCCATACTTGGCGCCGTGGTAGCAGAACTCCTGTTCAAGAAGTTTCCGTACGAAGACGAAGGTTTTCTGACAGAGATACGCTCGCGCATTGTAAACCGTGAGTCGCTGAACCTGATTGCAGTAAAAATTGGCCTGAACCTGCTGGTGAAGATCGATACAACCAATCAGAGCATGCGCCACCGGTCTGTAAATGGCAATGCACTGGAGGCTCTGGTCGGTGCCATATACCTCGATAAAGGCTATAATACCACACGCAGCTTTATCCTCAACAAGCTTATCAAGCCGCACATCGACCTGCACAACCTGGTAAATACAACTGCTAACTTTAAAAGCAAACTGATAGAGTGGGCGCAAAGCCAGAACCTTGACATTCGCTTTGATATTGTGAAGCGTAAGCAGCAGGGCAACACCACAGAGTTTACCTCTGAAGTATACATAGACGATAAACCTATTGCCGTAGGCGTAGGGCTCTCCAAGAAAAAAGCTGACCAGGCGGCGGCTGAAAAGGGGCTAAGCTTTCTGAAAATCTCCTGATCGCGTAGCTTCTGCCTCTGCACAAGCTATATGTAAGAGAAGTGTAGCAAGCAAGTAGCTTCTGAACTGACAAGTGCCATGACGTATACTTGCTTCTGCCTTTCAAGATGAAGCATAAGGACAGCTACTCCTGCTTTAAGGCTTAATCTGCTGTGCGGGAAATAGCATCACCAATCATTATATACTAGTACAGCTGCAACTTAGCACTAGAAGATTGTGCCTTACAATGTTTTGACATGCTTATTTTGTTGAGTGTAATTATTTTCACTAAATACAGCGAAACAAACATAACTTATTTTCTATACTGTCAGTATCATACAGCAGATACATGTCAGTCTCAAAACGCCATATACAGCAGATCGCGCTTACCCTTATTGCGATTGTGTTCCTAGTCTTTTCGGCTAGCGGCGTAAGCCTTGAAAAGCATTTCTCTAAAAAAAATCATAAAAAGGCGAGTACAGAGTCTAAATTTGATTTAGATGCCAATGAAGAAGACGTAAAAAATATTTCCTTCGTCTTTTATTCGGCTGTAAGTTTCTTCCTGTTTGCTTTCCCTAAGCAAGATATAGGAATTACATCCTGCGCCTGCCTGCTTACCAGAGTTACTAAGCGGCTGTATATTCTGTTCCATAGCCTCAGAACCCATCTTTAAGATTCTTTTTTGGTGTAGCAGTTGTTTAAAGCATGTGTAAAATCCATCCTTTGCACTGCAAAAGCCTGTAACGGAACATAGCTTCACGCTCTATAGTGCTGTTTAGAAGCTCTAAAACCGCTTTGCCAGCATCCTTTACATTCAGCTTTTGCTTGGAGAACGATGTTTAAACATGCTATAAATTGGAGTATTGTTAGGAATTACTTTCAATGTGTTTTCTGCAATTACAAGCTGCCCATGCTGCACCAAAGCCTTAGCTACTCTAATAGAAAAATTTTGGATGTTATTATGTGTAATGACATTCGTGCAAGGCTCCTTGGAGCCGAGGCACTAGTGCCTTTTATACTATAGGCTTAAAGGCACAGCTGTTTCTGCTAAGGTATATTACTCTTCTTACTTGGCTTGCTCATAAGCTGAAGCCTCTATTCCTGTCTTTTAAAGTAATTAAATACAATCAGTATGAATTGTCGTTTTTGCAAAGAACCGCTCCACAACAAGTTTGTTGATCTCGTTAACTGCCCGCCTTCTAATGCCTTCCTGACAGAAGAGCAGTTAAGCGAACCTGAAACATATTTTCCGCTAACTATTTACGCCTGCCACAACTGCCACCTGGTGCAGGTGGATGAGTATAAAAAGGCTAAAGAAATATTTAACAGCGACTACGTTTACTTTTCCTCCTATTCTAAAAGCTGGGTAGAGCACGCTCGCCGGTATGTAGAGGCGATGGTAGCGCGTTTCGGTTATAATGAAGACTCTTTTGTAATGGAGATAGCGTCTAATGACGGTTACCTGTTGCAGCATTTCAAGAACAAGGGTGTGCCTGTTTTAGGAATAGAGCCAACACAAAATACGGCCAATGAGGCTATCCTAAAAGGCATTCCTACCATTTCAGAATATTTCGGGTCGGGCTTTGCGCACGAATTGAGCCTGCGGGAGCAGAAAGCTGACTTGCTGATTGGAAACAACGTACTGGCGCATGTGCCTGATATCAACGATTTTGTGGAAGGCCTGAAAGTGGCCCTTCGCAGGAGCGGCGTTATTACCATGGAGTTCCCGCACTTGCTTCGTTTAGTGGAGGATTGCCAGTTTGACACTATTTACCACGAGCACTTCTCATATCTTTCGTTCACCACCGTGAAAAAGATTTTTGAATCTCATGCCCTGGAGATGTTTGATGTAGAGGAGGTGCCAACGCATGGAGGCTCCCTGAGAATATTTGCCAAGCATAAAAAAGACGACACCAAAGCCATCTCGCCTAACGTGGAGGCCATGCTCCAGAAAGAAGCCGCCGCTGGCATCACTACCGACGAATATTATCTTGACTTCCAGGAAAGAGTGGATGCGATAAAGTATGAGTTACTACAGTTCTTGGTGGATAAGAAAAGAGCAGGCAAGAAAGTAATAGGGTATGGGGCAGCTGCAAAAGGAAATACGCTGTTGAATTATGCCGGCGTGAAGGGGAGTGACCTGATAGAGTTTGTAGTAGATGCTGCACCATCAAAGCAGGGTAAGTATCTGCCGGGAAGCCATATTCCGGTGGTAGAGGAAGCAAGTATACGCGAGTTGGAGCCGGATTTTATCATCATATTCCCGTGGAACCTCAAAGATGAAGTAATGCATCAACTGGCATACGTGAGCGAGTGGGGTGGCAGGTTTGTAACGTTCATACCTAGTTTGCAAGTATTTGAACCAGAGCTTAAGAAAGTAGTGGTTTAGTGTGCCACAGCGGAAGATGAGCTAAAGTATATATCAGGGCAGGCCTGCACGTTGTGGGCCTGCCTTTTTAAGTTATAGGGGCAAGGCAGAATCTGCTGCTGCATCTGCGTGGCAAGAGGTAAAATACCAAGTATAGCTCCTGTCGAGTGTGCATGTTCACTGCTGAACCAGGCTGCTGTCGTAGCATATATTAAAGAAACAAGGTATTCAGTTACTCAAAATTAAAATCCTGCGCTTAACTTGCCTTCACATACTTGCGTTATAGAACCCTATGGAAGAAACAAGACTCATACTGGCTGCCGCAGCTCTCAACCAAACTCCACTGGATTGGGACGGTAACCTGAAGAACATACAAGACGCCATTGCCGAGGCGAAAAACAACAAAGCCGATATTTTACTCCTACCTGAACTGGCCGTGTCTGGCTATGGTTGCGAAGACTTATTTTTGAGCCCTTGGGTATCAGAAATGGCTTTTGAGCACCTACTGCAGCTAAAGGAGTGGTGTGACGGTATTACGGTAGCTGTAGGCGTATCTGTGTTTTATAACATGAAAGTGTACAACACGGCCTGCGTTATCAAAAATAAAGAAATTGTAGGCTTTACGGCAAAGCAGTTTTTGGCAAATGATGGGGTGCATTATGAGCCGCGCTGGTTTACTCCCTGGCCTGCCGATGTGGTGGAGGAGTTTGAGGTGCGAGGGCAGAAGTATAAAATAGGCGACATTATTTACGAAGAGCAGGGTGTAAAGTATGCGTTCGAAATTTGCGAGGATGCCTGGCGGCCTAACCGCCCTGCCGAGCGCCACATGCCAAAAGGCGTGCAGCTTATACTTAACCCAAGTGCCAGCCACTTTGCCCTGAGCAAAACCGACGTGCGTTATCGCTTAGTGGTAGATGCCTCTAAAAAATATCAGTGTGCTTACATGTACGCTAACATGCTTGGCAACGAAGCAGGCCGTATGATCTATGACGGCGAGGTGCTGATTGCGCAAAACGGTAAACTGATTCGCCGCAACGAGTTGCTTTGCTTTAAGGATGTGGATATGGAGTGTGCAGAGGTATGCTTCTCCAAAAATCCAGAGATTGCGGAGGTAATAGAGTACCTGCCGCCGATTGATGAAAACAAAGAAGTTATTGCTGCCCTAAGTCTGGCCTTGTTTGATTACATGCGCAAGAGCCGCAGCCGTGGCTTTGTGCTGTCGCTGAGTGGTGGTGCCGACTCTTCGCTTTGCGCTGTGGCAGTGGCTGAGGTGGCACGCCGTGGGGTAGAGAGCTTGGGTTTAGAGGCCTTTATGGACAAAGCTTTACTCTTCTCTGCCGAGGATAAAGAACGAATTAGTAAGCTGCCAGCAGATGAGGCACAGAAGGCACTGGTAAACAAGCTGCTTACTACAGCCTATCAAGGCACTGTAAACTCTTCAGACGATACATATACTTCAGCAAAAGAATTAGCTGAGTCTATCGGAGCCAGATTCTATAACTGGACGATTGATGAGGTGGTGAAAAATTATACTTCTACCATAGAAGGAGTAATTGGCCGTGACCTGACGTGGGAACAGGATGATGTTACGCTTCAAAATATACAGGCCCGTGTTCGTGCCCCGGGCATCTGGATGCTCGCAAACTTACAGAACGGGCTGCTGATGGCCACCTCTAACCGCAGCGAGGCATCGGTAGGCTATGCCACTATGGACGGAGACACAGCCGGTGGTATTTCGCCTATCGCAGGCATCGACAAAGCCTTTATCCGTCAGTTTCTGATTTGGGCGCAGCAGGAGCTAGGCTATATTGGTTTGCAATATGTGAACAACCTGCAGCCAAGCGCCGAGCTTCGTCCGGCAGAGGAAGAGCAGACAGATGAAAAGGATCTGATGCCCTACGAAGTCTTGAATCAGATTGAGCGCCTGGCATTCCATGATCGGTATGCGCCCATGGAGGTATATGATATCCTGCTGAAAGAAGGTGTGGCAGAAGGAGCAGTGTTAAAAGAATGGATTACGAAGTTCTATAGCCTGTGGTCGAGAAACCAGTGGAAACGTGACCGCTATGCCCCGTCTTTCCACCTCGACGATTACAACGTGGATCCACGCAGTTGGCTGCGCTTCCCGATTTTGAGCGGCGGCTTCAGAGAAGAGTTGCAACTGCTAAAAGAGAAATAGCAGCAAGAGGCGTTACCTTAATGGTAACGCCTCTTGCTTGTTAGCTGCCATACTTGCGCTTCAGGTGCTGGTTAGTGATAACAATGCTTGCAGCAAGCATCACTACGAGTAGAGCAACAAGTATAAGCAGCGCGACAACGGGTGTTAAAAATAGAGATAGTATCCATCCCGTAAGTATAGCTATTAACCCAATCTTGATAAGCAGTTTAGGGTGATACTGGTTGGCCTCATCCCAGTTCTGTTGGTTGCGCATAGCATAGTGGGTGCGGAAGCCATACAGCCAGTTGATCTGCCTGGGTGGCCATTTCTTCAGAGCCATACCTGCTAGCAATAGTAGCAGGCCCGGCAAAAGATAAAACAAATTCATACGCGTACATATAAGGTTTCCGTTATATAAGTTGCCTGGCCAGCGGCTTCCGTTTTTTCAGTGGCCGATTTATCTTAACTTTGTCAGATACGCACACCCTTATGAGCATATTAAACTACATTACCTGGAACGTTGATCCAGAGATTTTCAGCATTGGCCCGCTTAGTATACGATGGTACGGACTGCTTTTCGCGCTGGGCTTTGTAATCGGGCAACGCATCCTGACTAAAATATACGTAGCAGAAGGCCGTACCGAGGGCGATGTGGATGTGATTACCATATACATGATTATCGGCACAGTGGTAGGCGCACGCTTAGGCCATACCTTGTTTTACTCGCCGGAGTATTATCTGAGCAACCCCATCGAAATACTAAAGATATGGGAAGGCGGCCTTGCCAGCCACGGCGCTACCATCGGTATCCTTTTCGCACTTTGGTTGTTTAGCCGCAAGCAGAAGTTTGATTACCTATGGGTGCTGGACCGTATTGTGATTGTAGTGGCCTTAGGTGGTGCTTTAATTCGCTTAGGTAACCTGATGAACTCTGAGATCATTGGCCATCCAACTACTGTTCCCTGGGCATTTGAGTTTCTGCGTTTGGGTGAGAGTCCTATTGTGCCGCGCCATCCAACACAGCTATATGAATCGCTGAGTGTCTTTATGTTATTTGTGCTTTTATACTGGCTGTGGAGCAAGTATAAAAGTGCGCTGCCTAAAGGGCTGCTTTTCGGAATATTCGTGACAGCGCTGTTCTCGTTCCGCTTCCTGGTGGAGTTCCTGAAAGAAGATCAGGTAGCAAAAGAAGCGACAATGGCGCTAAACCTTGGCCAGTTGCTAAGTATCCCGTTGGTTCTGATAGGGATTGCCATACTTGTCTGGGTTTGGCTGAGGCCTACAAAAGCCTTGCCTGGTGGCAGGCTTCCGGAAAGTAGCAACGCTTAGCAAAGTATAAAATCAAAAGGCCCTTCTGCTGAAACAGAAGGGCCTTTTGATTTTATACTTGATTTAACTTAAAAGGAGCCAGGAGTTAAAGATACTTGAGGGGCAGTTAGCATCGGCGTTTGCTGCTTCCACTGCTACAAAGTGTAGTGGTACAAGTTACCGCCCTCGCTTGTAATTACTAGTTTGTTTTCATCTATAAAGTCTAAACCTTCAGTTTGTCCGGCCCCTTTTAACTCACGCTTCTCATACTTACCTTCATAAAACTTATCTACGCTGCTAAAGTCGCGAAACAGGTGAAGTTCTCCTTCGCTTAGCAAGGCCACCTGCGCTGCATCCGCGTTTATTGCAGCACCCGTAATTTTAGCTTTTATTTTATGGCTCCCAATTAGCCTGGCTTTGTAGTTGCCTGGCTGATCGGGCAGCTGATATACTTTAGCGGTAGCGCCCTGTCCACGGTCTTTAGATACCAAGTATAAATTGCCGTTGTTCCAGAAAATAGCTTCGCTGTCGAAGTTGCGATCTTTCTTTTGCGGCGGATATTCTGTCTGGTCTTCATACGTATAACGAATAGCCTGCACTTGATCAGGAGCTGCTAAATCTACTTTGTATATAGCCAGTTCTTTACGTTGGTTATTGTTGTTGCCAGAGTCAGCGATGTAGATATTGCCATCATCGTCCTGCGCCAGATCTTCCCAGTCCACGTTAGGCACCTTAAGCTTGATGGTTTCCTGAAGCTTGCCCTTTGCATCTAACAGGTACAGGTAGGGCTTGTTGCCAGCATCGTTGTGGGTCAGGATGGTGCCGTTAGCAAGTAGAGCAACGCCAGAGCTTTCCTCTACCTCGTTGGGCAGCGCTGTTATTTTTTCTAACCTACTGCCAGTAGTAGTGGCTTCAGTAGCAGGTTTGTCTTGAAACAAGCTATCACGAAGAAAAAAAGTCGTTAGCCCAATAATAGCTAACATGATCACGGCAATTTTTATCATCAGTTTCATGTATAAAATTTATAGACGGGATATTATTAACGAGAAGTCTTGGCAGACGTTAAGCATATCAAAGTATAAACTTTAAAAAAGCTGCCGTAGCACCTGTGTTTTGCAATAAAAAGACTATCTAGATGGAGATTAAAAAGATAAAGGAAACCTGCCTCTATGTATCGGACCTTGAACAGAGTAAAGCTTTTTATCATGGCAAACTAGGTTTTAAGGTGATCGGTGAGGTGAAAGACCGGCACGTCTTTTTCAGGGCAGGAGCCTCTGTGTTGCTCTGCTTTATAGCAGAAGCCGCTAAGAAAGGAGGCCATTTGCCGCCACACTTCGGAGCTGGCGAGTTGCACCTTGCCTTTGAGGTGGAGCAGGAGCAATATACTTTGTGGAAGCAGCAGGTGGAAGGTCAGGGAATTGAGATAGAGCAGGAGTACGACTGGGGTGGTGGCTTTTTGTCGTTCTACTTCCGCGACCCAGACAGGCACCTGCTGGAGGTGGTGATGGAAGGGATGTGGGAGCGAAGCTGAGGCTACTTTATACTTCGTCCCGATCAGCCTCTGGATTACCGCCTTGTTTTCGGGTGTGAAAGAGAGCCTGCTGGAACTGGTGTTCATGCGTATCCGGAAGGTGCCGCCGAGCCTGATTGTTAACTCCATGATCAACTCCACCAAAGCCGGCATCGACCTGACGTACACTGAACTGGAAACCCATTACCTGGCAGGTGGCAATGTGCCGATGGTGATCAAGGCGCTTATCTCCGCCGACAAGGCGAACATCCCGCTGTCGTTTAAGCAGGCAACTGCTATTGACCTGGCTGGCCGAAACGTATTTGAGGCCGTGACGACATCGGTAAACCCGAAGGTTATCAATACACCAAACGTAGCCGCTGTGGCGCAGGATGGCATTCAGCTGATCGCTAAAGTGCGGGTTACCGTAAGGGCGAACATCAAATAGCTGGTGGATGGCGCTGGCGAGGAAACCATACTTGCGCGTGTGGGGGAAGGCATCGTAACGTCCATCGGCTCGTCTAGCTCGCATAAAACTGTATTGGAGAACCCGGATATGATTTCGAAACTGGTGCTTCAGAAAGGCCTGGACGCCGGCACAGCTTACGAAATTCTCTCTATTGATATTGCCGCAGCCTTCCGCAGCGGTAACCTCGGCAATATGGACTACTACCGCATGCAAAACATTCAGTCGGACACTGACATGCGCAGCTCCATTGCTAAGCCTGAGCAGGGTGGCTCTGGCAGCCAAGGCAAGCCAAGGGAGTAACCGCAAGCCTTAGTTAATATGTAAAGGGCCACTCCAAGGTATGGAGTGGCCCTTTTAGCTAAAGTATGGTTAGGCGAACGGTGTTTAATAATGTGCCGATAAGCTGCCGTATGGTAAGTGAGTTTAACGTTTGAGGCTTTGCAATGTGAGGATTAATGATTGGTATGGCACTAGAGTAACTTCCATAAAAAAGGACTGAAGTTTAGCACTCCAGCCCCGATAACGTAAAGCCCGTTGCTTGCTTCATAATTCATCTACCTTGTATTACCAGGGTATTTCACCCGTTTCCGGATTACTTTCCTCGCTAAAGAATTTGCCAGTTGGCCCGTTTTGGTCGATCAATGCGTATTTTACAATGCGCTTCCCGGCTTCTTCCACCTCACCGCCCATATAATTAACTCAAGTTGCGATTATAAACGATGAAGCCATCCAGGTATGTTAAAGGATAAAGTGACCAAACTCTACTCCTTTCTTACCATGAATGAC
>NZ_JBHTLD010000174.1:0-10869 GCF_042678745.1 Pontibacter rugosus
GTATTGTTATATAGCTAATTATCAATACATAATTTGATATTTTGTCCGATCATGTCTACATTTCACCCTGAAGAAAAAACTGCCTGTGTGCGTTATTATTACCTCCCAGCCCGTAACAAAAGATGTGCAGAAATAATAGAGGTACTGAATAGTGACTCCGATACGATAAAGGTTCCTACACGTGAGGAAGATATCAGGTTGCGTAGCTTCTTTAAACGTGAGCTTTCTAGAAAAGAGACAGAAATATATGTAGCGTCTCAAACTTGGAAGGTTTTCACATCATGGGAGGAGCTGGAGCTAGACCATATTAAATTCAGTTTGCCGACTACTGTGCTGGAGGAGTTGCTAAGTTATAGGCTTAGCTGCACACTACAGGAAGAGATAGCAGCCTAAACTACGCATGCTGCTGTTCTGTTTTATATAAAGTATACCGTAAGTTTAAAATAAGCTACAGACCTATATGGTTTATCGGAGATGAACTATCGTGCAATTTATGCTTTGCCCAAAAGCTGGAACCTTGAAGAAGCTTCGTTGTTAGACGACGCCGTTTCTTTTGCGAATAATTACAGTGGCGTTAACTTTTTTAACGATGTCTGTATATTTATAAGTAAATCGTTACAAGTCAAATACGTATTGATTGGCAAGGTAACCTCTGACTCTTTTGAGGAAGTGCAAACACAAGGGTTTGCCTGCCAAGGTCAGGCCGTTCCTTCACATCAGTACCGCCTGCATAATACCCCATGCGAGCATGTGCTGTTGCACCGTACCTGCTTTTACCCAAAGAACGTACAGGCTATCTTTTCTGAGAATACCTCCTTTGCTGCACTTGGTATCCAGAGTTATATGGGTGTTTCACTGAACGACCTAGCTGAGAATCGTTTAGGTCTTGTGGCGCTCATGCACGATAAATCTTTTGATAACCCCTCTCTTGCCGAAACTTTCATTACCATACTTTCTCCTCGCATAGAAGAAGAACTGCAGCGAATGTTGGATGTAGAGGTATAACATTGGATAAAGCAAGAGGAGGAAGTCTTTTCAATTCATAATCAGAGGGAAATTTTTAATCCTGTGTGTAAGCTAGGAATGGGTTGAACCTTTGAAGTGATGCAAAATAAAAAAGCCTCTCACATTGCTGTAAGAGGCTTTTTTGTGGTCGCGAAGGGAGTCGAACCCCTAACCTTCTGATTCGTAGTCAGATGCTCTATCCAGTTGAGCTACGTGACCGATCCGTTATTATGATGCAAAGTAAAGGCCTTTTTTCTTTATACGCAAGTACTGTCTAAAAATTTTCTCCATTTTTAGCCGCTGCTTTGCGTAAGGCGCGCTTTAACGCCCTGTCGAAGAGGAAGTAAAGCCCACCAATAGAAATGATAATTAATGAAATTAAAAGTATTTGCCCTCCTTTTCCGCTCTCAGGATTTTGTATAACCTGTATTACATCCCGAGCCTGGGACCCTACCCAGTAAAAGAAAAGTGTGCGGGGCAACATGCCTACAATACTAGCCAGCAAAAACTTTCGTCTGTTTATCTGTAGCAGCGAGAGCACAAAGTTCATCAGGGCAAAGGGCAGCACCGGTGAAATACGTGTCAGGAAGATTAGGCTCCAGCTTTCGCTGCGTAGTTCTTGCATTAGTGCTCGTGCCTTGTCAAAGCGGTTTAAGAAGCTCATCATCTTGCCGTGGTCAATCAGTTGTGCCAGGCTATACCCGATCATGGCGGCAATGCCATACGATAGCACAATGCCGGCAAATCCGCTCCAGCCAAGGTAAAAGCCGCTCACTAAGGCTACAAAGGTGGTAGGAGTGAGGGCAAGTGCCATGGTAACGGAAATCACCGCAAAATATAACAGCATTTCCCATACCGAAAGGTCTTGCAAAAACCCCTGGTAGTTGTAAAGTACAACAGCTATGGTCGAGCTAACCACAACAGGCACCACCACCAGCAGTAGCATGGAGACAAAAGAGGAGGCATTCTCACTTATAAAACTTCGCAGCAGCGTTAACTTCATGTAAGATATTTGTAAGGGTATCGATAGAACTTAGACGAAAGACAAAGGACAAAAGATTTTGGCGGCTTTAAAAGGCCTGCTATTGTCAAGTAGGCGGCTAACGAATTACCTTTTATACTTCAGATGGATTTTTTTAACTTGCAAGCATTGCTTTTACTAGCAGTTAGGTAGAGCAGAGGCAGTTAGTTAGCCGTAAGAGGTATAGAATATATCTTTAAAGTATAAAGACCACTTATGAAATTCGGAACAAAAGCTATACATGCTGGCGTGGAGCCAGACCCAAGTACAGGTGCTATCATGACACCTATCTACCAGACATCAACCTACGTGCAGCGTTCGCCCGGCGACCACAAAGGCTATGAGTATTCCCGTACGCACAACCCAACACGCACGGCTTTGCAAAATGCGCTTGCTGCGCTTGAAAATGGCAAACATGGCCTTTGCTTTTCTTCTGGCATGGCAGCTGTGGATGCTATCATTAAAATGCTGAAGCCAGGCGACGAAGTAATCTCCACCAATGACTTGTATGGTGGCAGCTACCGCATTTTTACTAAGATTTTCCAAAACTATGGCCTTAAGTTTCACTTCACCAACATGCAGGATGTAAGCAATGTGGAGAAGCTGATTAATAAGAATACCAAAATGATTTGGGTAGAGACACCAACTAATCCGCTGCTCAACATCATTGATATACAAGTATACGGAGACCTGTGCAAGAAACACAACCTGCTGCTGGTTGCTGATAATACCTTTGCCACACCTTACCTGCAAACGCCACTCGATATGGGCGCAGATATTGTGATGCATTCGCTTACCAAGTATATGGGAGGCCACTCGGATGTGGTAATGGGGGCAATTGTGGTAAATAACGATGACCTGCATGAGCAGCTTGCCTTTATTCAAAACGCATGCGGAGCTACGCCAGGGCCACAAGATTGCTTCCTGGTGCTGCGCGGCCTGAAAACGCTGCACCTACGCATGGAGCGCCACTGCCAAAACGGTCGTAAAGTAGCAGAATATCTTAAAGGCCACTCAAAAGTAAGCAAGGTATACTGGCCTGGTTTTGAGGAGCACCCTAACCATGCAATAGCCCAAAAGCAGATGCGTGATTTTGGTGGCATGGTATCTTTTGAGCTGAAAGGTGATAAAGTAGAGGATGCAACAAAGCTGCTGGAGAACCTGAAGCTATTTGCCTTGGCCGAGTCTTTGGGAGGGGTTGAATCACTGTGCGGCCACCCGGCTACCATGACACACGCCAGCATTCCGCGCGAAGACCGCCTGAAGGCAGGCCTGAGCGATACACTTATTCGCCTGAGCGTAGGTGTAGAAGACGCAGAAGACCTTATTGCTGACCTGGAGAGTGCTATCGGCTAATCTTCCAGAAGACACAAGACACACATATCAAAGTGTAAGCTTTTGCACTTATAAACGCCGCCTGCTTAGAAAGCAGGCGGCGTTTTTCTTAATCCATACTTTATCTTTAGAGCAAGTTCTAATTTCATTTTTGCAGCGCAAAGTATGAATTTTAAACATGCTCTTAGAAGGTGTTCAGTAGCTAAACTTTAGCGCATTCGTATTTATAATAACAGGGGTGGCCTTATGGCTCGATACCTGATTCTTATGTCTAGTCTTTAATAAAATTGTGTCGAAAAAAATAATACTTTACCACGAGCAACAACGGTTTAAGCAGTTTTGGCTCTGGGCAGTTGTGCTAGGTGTGGCGGCTATTTTCTGGGCGGGTTTTATAAACCAGATACTGCTGAGAAACAGCTTTGGAAGCCGACCTGTTTCTGGTCTGCAACTAACCATCTTCTTTGTGTTGATAGGTATAGGCTTGCCGTACTTCTTTTACAGTATGCGGCTGACTACAGAGGTGCAGCCCGGAGAGTTGCGCGTCAGGTTCTGGCCCTTCCACCTAAAGCCGGTAAAGATACCCTTGCACCTTGTCAGGGAGTATGAGCTGGCAACCTACAACCCAATTCTGGACTATGGAGGCTGGGGTATCCGTTGGAGCCTGAATGGCAAAGCCTATAACATGTCAGGCAACGAAGGGGTGCGGTTATACTTCTATAACAAAAAACCTCTGCTGATAGGCTCGCAACGCGCCGAAGAGCTGTTTGAGGCGATAGGTGCTGCTAAGCGCATGAAACAAGCAAACACCTAAAGCCCTTACAGTGCGCAGCTAAAGCAAAACCGCCGGTGCTCTTGCGGGCACCGGCGGTTTTGCTATTATATTGAGATAAACCTAAGCCTGTATGCCCAGAATCTTGTAGATCTCAGTAAAGTCAGGAGTCAGGATGATTTCAGTACGACGGTTCTTCGATTTTGCCTCAGCAGAACGGCCAGTATCAACCGGCATGTAGTAAGAGCGTCCGGCAGGTGTTACTCTATCAGGAGATAAGCCTTTTTCTGTCATCATACGCGTAATCTCTGTAGCGCGAAGTACGCTTAGGTCCCAGTTATCAGTCAGGTATTTCATGCCGTTTGCAATGCTAACGTCATCTGTGTGGCCTTCTACCATTACACCAACCTGCTGGTTTTTCTTAAGCACCTGCACCAATTGATCGATCGCTTTTTTGCCACCTGGGTTTACTTTTGTGCTGCCAGTAGCAAACAAAAGCTTGTCAGACATAGAAACGTAAACTTTACCATCTTTTACGGCCACGCTTAAATCACCTTGGTTGAAGCCTTGCAGAGCAGCATTTACTTCGTTTTTCAGGTTATCAAGAACTTTTTGCTGCTCGTTCATGGCGCGCTCCATTTCAGCAAGTTTCTGTTCGCGGTCTTTTAAAGAGGCAGAAAGCTCATCTACTTTAGTTTTAGAAGCAGCCAGCTCACGCTCCTGTGCTTCTTTGCTTGCCTGCAGGTCTTCATACTTCTTAGAAGATACACAAGATACCATCATGGTAGAGCCAAGGGCCAGAGCCAGAGATGCTTTAAAGAAATTAGATTTCATGGATGTGGTTAATTGTTGTTTGATGAATGATTGAGGTAATTGGTTGCAAGTTGATATGAAGTAGTATCGCAAGTTACTAAAACTATGTAAAACCACATAGTGTACTTCTGTTTCTGTCTCAGAACGGTGGTATCTAGGATAGTATTGTGTAGATTATATATTTAAAATAAAGAATTTTCAAATCGGCCTTACAGCGTTTGCAATTATTTAAGGTAAAGCCGGTTAAGCCGTGGTTGCAACCACCAGATACCAACAGGCAGCAGCAGGAACAGGAAGTATGTTCCCGCATAAGCACTAAAGCTTACCGTTTGATGTTGCTCTGCGCTAACCATAGCGCGTGCCACAAAATACACAATGTAGAGATAGCAAAACGTAGAGAGCAGGTGCAGTGGCATAAGCAGCGCAAGCATACCCAACGGGAAAATACCAGTTATAATGCTGTCGCGGATGACGGAGAGTGTGTACACAAAAAGTATAGTATACAGTATGAAGTACAGGTTACTGAGGTGAAAGTATAGCGGGTTTACCTGAGCAGGTAGCCTTTGGTGCAGCCACAGTCCGACAGCCCATAGCCACAGCACATATACAGAGGCTGGCAACACATCAAACAATAAAGTATAGATGCTTCCGGTATGTATAGGCAACGCAGCCAATAGCTGTTGCAGGCTAAACTGCAAGGCAAAAGGAAGTATAAAAATAAGTATAAATGTTTGCAAGTGCCGGAGCTGGAGAAGAAACATAAGTATAACTGGTTGTAAGCGTAAGGGTGCAAGATGAGAATTTTGTTCAGATTACTCCAAAAAGCTTTGGGTGCAAGAGGGCTAAAAAAGATGCTCCAGAACATGACACCGGAAAAAGGAACACCAGCAAGGCGCACTGAAGGTAAGTTTTTAGGTTGTGGTAAGAGGTGGCACCAGCAAGAGTTCTGTCAAGACAATTATTTTGGATGTAACTCTTGCAGACAGGTGCTGTGGCAAGTGACAAAAAGTTGAAAATTTACTTCCAACAGTGCGTGCTGTAGTGCAGTAATCCGAGCATGTGGTAGAGAGGGTGATGAAGCCAGTAGGTTGGTTAAGGAGTAGGGATGAAGTTATTGGCTTTTTTTTCAGAGCGCAAGCTTAGGTTATTATGCAGGCGGATTTTTGCGCATAGAATGATTTATAAAGTTGCCAATTTAAAAGCGGCTCCCCTACAAAAGCAAAGGCGGCCATACGTATGGCCGCCTTTGCTTTTGTAGGGGAGATACTTAGTTAGGCATGTATCCATTCCCAGGCTTGGCTACGTTGGCTAAAGTCGAAATACTTTACCTCGGCAGTTGTAAAAGGCTTTGCCATGGTGGAAAGCCACTCCAGCCACTTCTGATCTCCTACTATAGCCACCCGGCTGAAGTCTGAAGCATGCTGAAGATCAAATTTTACTTCATCCCGTAGCGCCTTCAGCGAATACTCCTGCACGTCCTGTACTTCGGCATACACCTTAACCTTGCCGTGTTGTTTGATGCGTTCTTTCAGTAGTGGCAGCATTACATCATAGTCCTGCTTGTCTACAGTAGCTGATATGCGGAAAGCAACCAAATCTTCTTTAGAGTCTTCAAGTAGTTGTAGCATAGTGGTATTGTAAGTTTTATACTTAAACTACGTCAATAGCCTTTGTAGCGTTTAGCACCGGCTTTTATTGCTCCAACTGCTGTAGCTCCTGCATTAGCACCTGGTTGGATGTCTTCACGGTGCCATCAGCAAATTGTATTTTGTAAGGTTCACCGGTCATGCCGGATTTGGAGGCCAGCTCATTCACAAAGTCTCTGGCGGTTTGTATGTCATCCTTGTGCTTTTCCCATTTAGACTCCAAATGCGCTGCTGCCTCGCGGCAAGAGTGTTTGCTGCTGTTGCGGATGAAGGTGGCTCCCTCCATCTTGGAAACGAATTGTATCAAATGCTCCACCTTCTGCTGTTCTGAATATTTTTTTGGAGTAGTTGAAACAGTAGCAGCGGGTGTATTTTGTGCCTTAACAGGGGTTGAGGTTGCTATTCCTGCGCAAAGCAGCATTCCCGACAGCACATAGCTCCACTTCTTTGATTTCATATTATTTTTATGATTATAGCGTTATTATTAGCAACTTACTGCACTTATGTTCCATCTTTATCGTTAAGTGGTCTCAGCCGGATTAGCTGCTGTAGCAGCTATAAGCCAAAGACATAACGTATTTTATGAGAAAAGTTTTAGCTCTAGCGTTTCTGCTGTTGTGCCAGCAGGTAGTATGGGCTCAGCGCAATATTGAAACCCGCCTGGGCTATAGTTACAACGATGATTTTCAATTTTCGGATGAATGGCAATACCTTTCAACCGATGTTTACCTGTTTAATGGAAACCGTTTTACACGCGTTTTGAACGAACTAGAGACAGGCGCGCGCAAACCAAAGAAGAAGTATGGCAACGTGCTGGAGTATCTGCTCATTACCGCCCAGCTCAAAAACATGAAAGTCTTCGGTAACGATGACATTGTGTACCCGCTCTACAACTTTTACATTGATTCAGATAAAGATGATTACCAGACTCAGGTAAGCGACCACCAGGAGGTTGTGCGCCTGATAGATAAAATGCCTCTTGCCAGCAACACAAACATTGATGCCATCATCAATGCAAAGGCAATTACAAATGGTGAAAGTAACCAGGTTTTCAGTTTGGTGGCTAACCAACTCATGAACATTTCGAAGCTTACTTCACCAACTGGGGCGGTGCTTTCGCTGGTAGGGGAGTTCGGAAACTTGCTTAGTGCCCGAACCACGAGGCGCGAGTATAAATTTAGCTCTACCATCCGCCTGTACGAGGGGCAGGACTTTGATACGCGCCTGCACTCGGTGCGTGTGTATGTGTTTGTGCCAAGTGATGTGAAAAAGGTGGATATCAAGACCATAAAACTGACAGACTACCTGCAAAAGCACCCTAATAAGCTAGACCGCCGCCAGTTGGAAGAAATGGCTGGTTATAAAGACTATCCTTACATGATAGTGGCTAACTACAAGTCGCTTTACAAAATGGATGTGCTCACTGGCGATGAGGTAACGCTGGATCTGATCGAAAAACGCAAAATCAAAATCCAGACAGCCTATGATCAGAAGCTCATTAATGATGAGACATTCAGGCAGGAGAAGCTGTATGTGGAGTTTTTGCGTGTGTTTGCTGATATGAAGCAAAACCTGAACACGTACCGCTTGAACTACCGCAACAACAGCCCTGAAATCAACGCTAAAAACCTATTCGGTATTATTCAGGAGTATAAGCGCTTAAAAAGTACCTATGATGCCCGTGAGCGTGAGTTTAAAGATAACAGCGGTTACATCAATATCTTTAAGCCAGAGTACGAGGCCATATTGGCAAACGCAGATTTATACTTAGAAGCAGATCATAACTTAAAAAACGGGAAGCTGCTGGTGAAAACGCTACGCGACCTGGAGAATGATCCGAAAGAGTGGAATACACCTGAAAAACGCGAGGCTGCTCTTACCAGGCTGTATGCGGTTGAGCTGCCAAAGGCGGAGTTTCTTTCTGCCTCTGTAGAGGGAGAGGCTATTCTGAGGCTGATAAAAAAGCTGGAGGAGATGCAGTACAATGAGGTGTTTTCGAAAGAGGTGAAACTGCTTGGTGAAACAGAGGCTACCGACGAAACAGTGCCGCAGCGAAACGTACTGCTGGAGAAAGGCACGGCAAGTAAATGCCAGACCTGCCGCGATAAAGTAAAAGAAGCCATCACAGACTATAACAAGCGGTACGATACCTATAAGCTAAAGCAGGCATTGCAGCACAAAGAGGGTTTGAACCAGGCTGCTGAAACCACTGTCTTTAAATTCTTGAAACGCCAGCTGTGCATCGAAAATAACCTGCAAACTGTTTCGGCAACAACTAACCAGGTGCTGGACCAGTACATCAGCCGCATGTACGAAAAGAACGCTGAGTTCGGTAACTCCATTAAAGCGCTGGATAAGCTGAATAAGTTAGAAATATCAGAGCCGAGGCTAGGCAAAGTGCATGAATACAATGCCCGCCTGAAACAGCTGATGGAAGAAGTAGAGCATACATACGAACTGCTTTATAGCCTGGACAAAAACTTGTGCAACTGTGGCGATGCCAGCTAGTATAGTTTAAAACCTCCCGCAACGGCTTCCGTTTTGAGGTGTATGGAAGAAGCCTCAGAAACCATCAACCTTATATTCGGCATCCGTGACCAGACGCTTACCTGGTGGCAGATGTCCGTAAGAGCTGTGGGGATTTTCTTCGCGGCTCTTGTTATTATACGTATCGGCAGCCACCGTATATTTGGCAAAAACACTGCTTTTGATATCATACTAGGCATCATTTATGGCTCCGTGCTTAGCCGGGCCATTACAGGTAATGCTCCTTTCTGGCCTACTATCGCAGCAGCCTTTACACTTGTTTTACTGCACAAAGGCTTAGCTATGCTGGCCTTTAGTACAAACATCGGCATAGGAGATTTAATAAAAGGTAAACCAGTACTTTTGCTAAAAGAAGGGGAACTACAGTGGCATACCATGCGCAAAAACAGCGTAACAGAAAGTGATATAAAAGAAGCCTTACGCAACGCGGGGCATGCACCGGAAATCAGCAGCAACCTTACAGCCTACCTGGAGCGCAGCGGTGACATCAGCATTTTCAGCAAAGAGCAAGAGGGTGAGTGAAGTATAGAACTTGGCCGGCGTTATGAAAGAAGAAGCAGCGAGTTGACCTTTTCTTTTAATTTCTGGAGATAGACCTGTAACTTAGTAGTATGAAACGAGGAGCTGTACTACTGCTATTATTCTTGGTTAGCTTGTATAGCTATGCACAAAGCACTGTGGGGCTGAAAGAAGTAATCGTAAAGCCAAACACAGAAAAAGTGCTGATTGGAACAAAGCAACGCAAGGCAGATTATGGCATTGGCGGTAGCAAAGACTTTCCTTTCTTCCAGACGGCATACTTTATTCCCTCTAATGGTGTGACAGGGTTTGTGGATAGAGTAGGGCTGTACATCTACCACAAGCATTCTTTTCTGGAGTTTGCCAAACCTGCCAAAGAGCTATTGCTATACTTATACTTGCCAGATTCAGCGGGTATGCCGGGAGCGCTTTTTGTGCCTGAGCCCATACACATCAAGCCAAAGAAAAACACTTATTGGCATTGGGTAGATCTTTCAGAATATAGCCTGAACTTGCCCGCACAGGGGGTATTTGCTGCTGTAGGTTGGGTAAAGCCTTCTAAAAACGATGCAGGGCCCTTAGTAGGCATGAGCAATGAGTGCAGCGATTGCCCCTTCTATATTTATCGCTTCATGACAGAAGACTCTGCCTGGCATAAGATTGACACCAACAAAGTGCCTGTCACTGATAAGAAAAATGCTTTTCGAAACGGTTTGATGGTGCGCTTAGAAGTAGCAGTGGAGGCTAAATAACTGTTCAGTAAATTTCAGGAGAGCTAAAGCACGATGCAGAAAGCATCGGTGCTGAAGTGAAAACAAAAACGTCCTCTTTGCTTAAGCAGAGAGGACGTTTTTGTATGTAATTATACTATGTTATACTATAGCTTATGCCATCTGAGCATCAAGCTTCTGAGACAAAATGTTTTTCGGAACGGCACCAACCTGCTTGTCTACCACTTCACCGTTTTTGAAAACCAGTAGCGTCGGAATGCTGCGGATACCAAATTTAGCAGAAGTCTGTGGGTTAGCATCCACGTCTACTTTACCGATCACGGCTTTACCTTCGTACTCGCCGGCCAGTTCTTCTACAATAGGGCCTACCATGCGGCATGGTCCACACCACTCAGCCCAAAAGTCTACCAACACTGGTTTATCTGAATTGATGATTTCATCAAAATTTGAATCTGTAATTTCTATCGCTTTGTTAGCCATAAC
>NZ_JBHTLD010000175.1:0-10808 GCF_042678745.1 Pontibacter rugosus
AGGGAGGACAAATGTTTTATCACGTTAAGGAGTTACAATTCAATGCACGTGTGTCTAAACCGGATCCGGCTTTTGCCAGTTTGCTGCTGGAGCAGTTCGGGGGACCTAACGGGGAGCTGAAGGCAGCCATGCAGTACTTTACACAGGCTTTTGCCATGCGCCAGCCCCACCCCGACAAATATGATCTCCTGATGGATATAGCCACAGAGGAGTTCAGCCACTTGGAAATTGTGGGTGCAACCATCCAGATGCTGCTCGGGGGCATAAACGGAGAGCTGAAAAATGCAGCCGACGAGGCCGAGATCATGCAGTTACTGGACGGAAAGGGAAAGAAGGAAGACTTCATCCACAATGCCATGCTGAACCCACAGTTCCTGGTTGTGAGCGGCGGAGGTCCGACCGTAACTAACAGCCAGGGAGTGCCATGGTCAGGTTCTTACGTAAACGCCAACGGCGATCCTACAGTAGACCTGCGCTCTAACATTGCGGCAGAGTCCAGGGCCAAGATTGTGTACGAATACCTGATGAAATTCACCGATGACCCTTATGTAAAGGAAACGCTAAGCTTCCTGATGACGCGCGAGGTGGCGCACTTCCAGATGTTTGAGGCGGCTCTGGAAACCATACAGCCTAACTTCCCACCGGGCGTGCTGCAGAGTGACCCACGCTATAGTAACACCTACTTTAATATGAGTAGCGGTGCTGATGTTAAAGGCCCGTGGAATGAAGGTAAGAGTCCGGGGTTGGGAGAAACATGGCAGTACATTCATGAGCCCTTTGAGCATGTGGTAGAAACAAACGGTATGCTCGACCACAAACCAACCGGCACAGACCGCACCATGAAATCTGTAGAGGCCAAAGACAAAGCGCTCAGCCAGGAACGCAGCAAAAAAGTGAAAGCTGCCGTACCAACTGGGGAGAACCAATGGTGCGAGTACCCGCATAACAATTTGTAAGCTGGTGCTCTAATTAGCATATGATCGAAAAAGAAAGCAAACTAAACGGAGAAATAGAAGCAGGGTCGGTGGAGATAGTATACTACACCGACCCTCTTTGTTGCTGGAGCTGGGCAATGGAGCCACAGTGGCGCAGGCTGCGCTTCGAGTACAGAGGAAAGATAAAGTGGCGCTACTGCATGGGCGGGCTAATTGCCAACTGGGACAGTTTTAATGATCCTATGAACTCGGTAAGCCGGCCATTGCAGATGGGACCACTCTGGATGGAGGCAAAGTATACTTCGGGCATGCCGATCCAGGACAAAGTGTGGTACGACAATCCGCCTGCTTCTTCTTACCCGGCCTGTATTGCCGTAAAGGCCGCAGAGTTGCAGTCGCCGATGGCGGCAGAGAACTACCTGCGCCGTGTGCGTGAGGCGGTGATGTTGCATGGCCAGAACATTTCGGATCGGGAGGTGCTGTTACAGATAGCAGGAGAACTGGCCGAAGAACTGCCTGATCTTCTGGATGTGTCAGCCTTTGAGCGGGATCTCGTCGGCGAGGAAGCCCGCCAGGCCTTTAAGCAAGACCTGATGCAGGTAAGGCTCCATGCCATCAGCCGTTTCCCGACACTTACCATGAAAAGGGAAGGAGAAGATCAGGGTGTAATGGTAGTTGGGTACCGGCCTTACGAGGCACTGCAGCAAGCTTTATTGCAAGTGGCGCCGGAACTGCGGCCGATACAGCATACGACTGATGAGATGGAATACAGGAGGTACTGGAGAAGTACTACGGAACGTGAGGTGAAAGAGGCTTTGAGACATGAAAGAGCAGATTCCCATACGAATGAGTAAGTAATGTATAAACCATCATTAAAAATTTACTTATGAAAACAGTGGAGCTCACCGAGTCGAATGCTACTCTAAGGCTGGAGGGAAGTGAATCGACCCGGAGTATGGACATTAAGCAAGTTACCGTTAAAAAGTGGCCGGCATCAGGAGAGAGTTTGAAACTGATTGTGCTGGACGAGAAGGATATTCCCATCTATAGTCAGTTGCTGGAACCGTCACAGGCCCCGGAAGACAATATCATAACAATTGACAAGCGATTTGTTTTTTATGACCATCTAAGTGTGCAGTTAGAGGCAAATGCAAGCCCATTTTCGGTTATAATCCATTTCGAGTGACCGGGGCTGTAGCAAAAGTCAAAAAGTATACTATTATCTGATAATCCGAAATTCTTTACCTATGAAAAAGAACTTTGTACTCTACGCCATCTCCAGCCTGTTTCTTTGCGCATCCTGCACCACTACGCCAACCTCTGAAGAAACAGCTGATACAGCAACCACTACTGACACCACACAAACAGAAAACGCCAGCGTAGATTCGGTTGGGCTGCAACTGATCGCCTCTGACCTTGTCTCACCTGTTTTCCTGACGCAGCCGGCTGATGATGATAGGCTGTTTATACTTGACCAGGTAGGGGAGATACGAGTGGTGAAGGGCGGTAAACTGCAGCCGGAGCCATTCCTCGACTTGAAAAGCAAGATTGTAACGCTAAAACCCGAACATGAGGAGCGCGGTCTGCTGGGCCTGGCTTTCCATCCGGACTTCAAAAGCAACGGAAGGTTCTTTGTATACTACAGCGCACCGCTGCGGAAAGGAGCACCTAACGGTTTCGATCATACCAGCGTGATTGCTCAATATACTGCAACTGGCAGTAACATGGAAAAGGTCGACCTGAACTCCGAAAAGGTGATCATGTACGTGGACCAGCCGCAGGATAACCACAACGCCGGCACGTTAATGTTTGGTCCGGATGGCTACCTCTACATCAGCCTGGGAGACGGGGGCAACAAAAATGACATCGGCACCGGCCATGTGAGTGACTGGTACAAGAAGAATGACGGTGGCAACGGGCAGGACGTCAAGCGGAACCTGCTGGGAAGCATTTTGCGCATTGATGTAAACAGTGGTGCCTCTTATGGTATTCCTTCCGATAATCCATTTGCTGATGGCAATAACGGCATGAAAGAAATCTATGCCTACGGCCTGCGTAATCCTTACCGCTTTTCTATCGACAAAGAAACAGGTATGATCATAGCCGGCGATGCGGGGCAGGTGCTGCGCGAGGAGATGAACGTGATCAAAAAAGGCGCCAACTATGGCTGGAATGTAAAGGAAGGAACCACCTGCTTTAACGCAGCCGATAACAAGAACCCGCTGCCTGACTGTCCGGACCAGGACAGCCTCGGAAATAAGTTTACCGATCCTGTCATCGAATTCAAGAACAGTATGAGCTATCCGCAGGAAGGCCTGGGCATTGTGTGTGTTGGGGGTTATGTGTACCGGGGCGATACTTTCGCAGGTCTGGACGGTAGCTACCTGTTCGGTGTCTGGACGCAGCATCACGGCAAGCCTGACGGGGCCATCTTCGCAGCAGAAGTATCCGGTGACACAGGTCCGTGGCAGTACCGGAAGTTGCACTTCAGGAACAGGCCCAACAATGCTTTCGGGCATTACCTTTTAAGCTTTGGCCAGGATAATAAAGGGGAATTGTATCTGCTCGGGAATGATAATGAAGGACCAACCGGGAAGACCGGGAAAGTATACCGGATCGAGTAAACGGGAAAGTATAACTTACCCTGACTATCATATGAAAATATTAAACCTTATAAATGTAACGCAGGTATAACCCTATTGCGCTGTGTTATGGATGCCTGAAAACCCCAAACCTGATGATAGTTCATCCTTGGTATTAACTACTATGACTATGGAAGGAATACACATTTCAAGATTCAAGTACCTGCCTTACCTGTTGGCGCTGCCTGTGCTGTTGCTGTCCTGCTCCGGCAAAGAGGAGACACGGGGTGATGAGGAGGAGGAAGTAGTGCAGGAAGTACACCAGGAAAGCCGGCGCAAAATAGATCCTTCTGCCATCGCCTTGCCGGCAGGCATGAAGATAGAGGCAGTAGCCACAGGGCTAAGCTATCCAGTGGATGTGACCTTTGATGAAGAGGGAAATACCTACATCGCCGAAGCGGGAGGCCATACTTATGGCACCAAACCGGATCGAGCCCCGGAGGCGCGCATCCTGAAGTTGTTGCCAGATGGCACCACCAAGGTGCTGTACGATAAGGTAGTGCCGATGAACATCATCAAAAGCAAAGACTCCTCCGAAGACATGGAGGAGGGCCTGATACCACCACTGACAGGCATTACCTACCACGAAGGAAAACTATACATATCCCACCGAAGCCGCTACTCCACCTATGACCTAGAGAGTGGCGAGTTTGAGACCATCATCAACGGACTGCCCTCCTGGGGCGAGTTTCTGAACGCCAAGCCGATCTTTAAAGACGGCAAGATGTACTTCTTCCTCTCCACACAGGGCAACACAGGCGTGCAGGAGAAGCATTGGGTAGAGGTGATCAACGATTTCAACAAACCGGAAGCTCACGAAGTACCCGGCGAAGACATAACCCTGACAGGTAAGAACTTCTGGGTGCCCACCGATAAAATGACCATCATTGAGGCCGACTCGCTGGAGACAGGGGTGTATGTGCCGCTCGGAGAGAAAACCACGGCAGGGCAGGTGATCAAAGGGCAGGAGATCTGCAACGGAGCCTTCTTCAGTTGCGATCTAGATGGCAGTAACATCAAGCGCATCGCCTGGGGCCTGCGCTCCAGCTTCGGCTATCGCTTCTCACCTGATGGCAAACTGATCATGACCATGAATAGCGCCAACCCGATGCCACCCCGCGGCCTGTTCTTTGATTATGAAACAGTATATGAGGTGGTGCAGGGCGAGTGGTACGGCTGGCCGGACTTCTTCAGCGGCATCCCGATCACAGACGAGCGCTTTAGTGGTAAAAAACAGATGTGGGATTTTGTGCTGACAGAAGAGACGCACCGTAAGCTGCTGAAGGGAAAAGACAAACCACGCCAGCCTATCGCGCTGCTGCCGGTGCACAGCGCAGCACAGGGGATGGTGTTCGGCAACAGCGCTTTCGGCGTGCCGGAGCAGGATATATTGGTGGCGGAGTTTGGTACTATTGTTCCAGAGTTCAAGGGAAAGGAATATCATCCAAAACTACCTAAGGGAATGCCTGAGGAAGAAAACGCACCACCGGGTGTGAAGTATAACTGGCCGGGTTTCAAGGTGCAGCAGGTAAATCTCAAAACCGGCGAAGCCAAAGACTTTATCTATAACAAGAACAATCTGCCGGCCTCTGTAAAAGGCACAGGCGGCCTCGAGCGGCCGCTGCAGCTAGAGTGGGGAAAAGACGGCTCGCTTTACATCGTGGATTTTGGTGTGGTGGAGTTTGATGACACAGGCATGAATGCCATGCCTTTTACCGGTGTGCTCTGGAAGGTGAGTAAAGGGAAGTAAAGTAGAAAATAAAATTTCTGGCACGAACGTCCACGCCCCGAATCAAGTCCGGGAGGGGCAGGGGGATGACAAGTTATTGAACAAGTATAAACCTAACGGATAAACTATGGCCGAAGCCGCTACGATATTCTTTTTTGTCGCCATGCTGGTGGGGACGTTGCTGCTGTCGCATGTGCTGCAGGGAAAGATGGCTCCGAAGAAACTATTGATGATCCATGCTGGCAGTTTTGTCCTGGGGTTGCTGCTGCTGATCCTGTTCGCCATCATCACGGATAAGCCTGAAAAGCAGATCGCAACTATTGTGACTTTTTCGGTAGCAGCCTTGATAGGCTTCCTTCTCTTTATGCAGAAGAAAAAACACCAGCATATGCAGAAGTGGCTGGCTATTGTGTACCAGGCAATAGGAATGGGTGGCCTGATCTGGCTTCTCATTTTTGTGTTGAACTAAAAAGATAACATATGAAATGGACATATCCGGTCCTGACTTTTTTGGTGGTGCTTATCCTCGGATTCGGCCTTCTGAACGTCCTGAAAGAAGACCTGGAGGTAGCTCCCTGGACTGAAAAAGGAGCCATGGAGGGGCGAATGATCGGCCACACCAAAAACGTTACCCGCGTGGTAGCCGAGAATGCCACCGACCTGCACGAGTACCTGAAGACCGCCATCCCCTACGAGGAGGCAAAAGTGGCAGACATGGCTCCATCCGAAAAGAATTGGCAGGAGTTTGTAACGCAAAGTATAAAAGTAGCCGATAACCCGCGCCATGTACTGGTGCTACCCGGCGGAGGTAAAGAAGCGCTGGAGTGGGCCCTTCCCGCCATATACTATGCCTTTTACTATGGCTCACCGGTACTGTTCGCCGAGAATGGGCAGTTGACTGGGCAGAACGCTACGCAGTACCGTAACATAAAAGCCTTTATCATCGGGCCGGAGGAGCTTATACCTTCCGATATAGAAGACAGCTTTGAAGACGCAGAACGTGTGGCGGGAAAAGACTTGGCCGATCATGCCGTGAAAATTGCTGAAATGCGCGATGAAGTACATGAGTTTGGCTGGGGCCGCACACGTAACCGCCGCACCGGTTATTTCCATTATGTAGTCACCACGCCGAAACATGCCTTGGAAGGACTGGCTGCCTTGCCTTATGCTGTCAGCAACAACGCTACATTACTGTATGCCGGTGATGAGGGGGGGCTGCCCGCCGCGCTGGACCGTTATGTCTGGAGCCAGCGCACCGACTGGATGGTTTCGCCGTCGGAAGGCCCGTTCAAGCACTTCTGGCTGGTGAGCCGCGACGTTAGCTATGCCGCTCAGAGCCGCCTTGACTTCTCCATAGAGAAGGCCGAATACCCAAGCATGGGTCCGGTGGGTTTGGGTTATATGGAGGCGTTGGCCATCATGCTTATCGTGCTGGGTATCGCTTCAGGTATTTTCGTGATGATCCACAGCACCTATACCTTGCACATGGTGCACATGCCGATTAAAATTGCCTGGGCCATGACCTCGCTGGTGCTGCCTGTATTGGGTCCTATACTTTACCTCAATGCCTACCGCCGTCCTGCTTATAAGGATGAGAAGGGTAGATGGCATTGGCTGCGCCCGCAGAACATACAGAGTGCCGCCGCTACGGCCATGGGCTTTGGTTACGGAGCACCTACGATGATCGCTGTCGGATTCCTGTTCGTGTGGTTCGGTTTCCCGATCTTCTTCCCGGAATGGATCGTGGGGCCTTTCTTCTGGCTCGGGGCCGGTATGCCAATCATGATGATTGCGATGTATGTGCTGACGGTGCTGATCGTGGTGCCGATGGTACAGTACCCGATGAAGGAAATGATGATGGACATGCCGAAGAAAAAACTGGCGATGATGGCCTTCAAAACCACTGCGTTAAGTATGGCAGCCGTGAGTTTGGGTATGATGACAACCGCATGGTGGACGCTGATGTACCACCTCCCGATGATGCCGAAGGAAGATGATATCCTGTGGTTCGGGGTGATGTGGCTGGCCTCTTTTGCAGGCTTCCTGGTGGCCTGGCCGCTGAACTGGCTCATGATCCGCTCTCACTTAAAACCTGGAAACGTATGATTCAACTACGATATATATGTACGCTTGCCATACTTGTTATACTCAGTTCCTGCGGCAGCACCGAAGGACCGCCTGGTGCCGGTAGCCTGCCTTTGCAGAACGAAGCTAACTTCACCGCCTATACCGTAAGGCTACCCGGCAGAACGCCCGAAGAGCAAGCTATACTTTTAACGCAGACTGTGTACCCCGCCACCCGCGAAGACAATGCCGTAGGTGCCATCATTCTTGTTCCGCAGGACGAGATCATTGCCTTCACAGCTATGCAGCGCATCACGCATATGCCGGTTAATGCCCCGCTGCTGTATCTGACAAAAGATGGTCATGTTTCGGAAGCCACCCTGCGCGAGATGGAGCGGCTGAAGCCGGATGGGGTGCTGAATGACAAGCGGGTAGACGTATATGCCGTGAACGTTCCGGCGGCAGAGGTGGAGAAGATAAAGGAAATACTGGGCTACAAGGTGAGGACTTTCTACGCCGAAAACCCGGTACAGTTAGCTGAAATTCTGGATCGCTGGCAGGCTGCCCTGAAGTCTGATCACCCGGATGAAGTGATCATGTCGGCCCTTGATCACCCGGATGCCCTGAAGCATGGAATAGGTGCTATGGGCTGGAACGCGCACATGGGCAAGGGCTTTGCCTGGGTATACAAAGATTCCATACCTGAGGCTACCAAACGCATATTGGAAAGGCGCTCCGGCGACCACGGCTCTTACATTTACCTGACAGGCGGTGCTGATGTGATCTCTGATAAAGTAGCTAAAGAGCTGGGGCGTTACGGATTGGTAAGGCGCATAGCCGGCAAGAATTTCTACGAAACAAACACCGTGAACGCAGGCTATAAAGACTATGGCCGCAACTATGGCTGGTGGTGGAACTGGGAGCAGAGAAGCTTTGGCTGGGGCATTGCGCAGGCCGGCCACAACTTCATCATCGGCAACGCCGATAACATGCTGGGCATGATTCCGGCGGCGGTGCTGGGGCACATGGGCAAGCATGGGCCTATACTTCTGGTAGCGCAGGACAGTGTGCCCCAAGCCGTAAATAAATACCTGACCATGGTAAAACCTTTTCCTACTGGTCCGCAGGAAACCATTTTGAACTATGCCTGGATCATCGGCGACACTGGGACCGTTTCAAAAGCTACCCAGCAGGAGGTAGATTTCCTGTTGTCACCGTTTAAGAAGCCTCAGGCAGATAAACCGCTTACAGAAGCAGATACACTACAACAGAAATGAAAAACCACACCGATAAAAAAGACGCAGACTTAATAGTAGGCTATACCAACTACGACCCGGAGGGGCACGTGGTGTATCACCCTGCCATCATGAAGATGGCCATCATTTGGGCATTGGTTCTAGGAGTTATACTTGGTTTCGTGGGTTACATGGTTTCTTCCGGCGCCTGGCCCATCCGCGATCTGGGGCAGTACGCCACTTCGGGTACTGCCGTGGGTATTTTTGTGGGAGCCGTTACAGGTATAGCTTTAGGAGGACTGATTGGGGGCCTGATGGGTACAAGCAAAATGAAGCGGAAGAGCCAGGATATGTAAGTATGGCAGAGGAAAAACAACCCAATGCCCATGAGCAGGTAAAAGGAATCGAAATTTCTCCTTCTGCCACGACCATTCACAATGCCATAAAAAGAGGGAGAGTCACAGCTTGAGCGTCCTACGTTTAATCTGTTTTGGTCTGGTCTGGCAGCAGGCTTATCGATGAGTTTGTCCATGATCGTGGAGGGTGTATTGGAGGCTTATCTGCCGGATGCGGAATGGACGGTGTTGGTGTCGAGTTTTGGGTATACGATGGGTTTTGTCATCGTTATACTTGGCAAGCAGCAGCTTTTTACGGAACACACGCTCAAGCCTATTCTGCCGCTGCTGCAACATAAAACGCTTAAAGTATTCTGGAACGTCATGCGCCTATGGTTCGTAGTGCTACTGGCTAACCTGCTGGGTACCTTACTTATCTCGCTCGTGGTGGCCCACACAACATCCTTCGAACCCCATGTACTGGAAACGTTTGCAAAACTAGGCCACCAGGCCATGAAGCCTGGGTTTGGAACGGTGCTGCTGCGTGGAATATTTGCCGGCTGGCTGATTGCGCTCATGGTTTGGTTGCTGCCTGATGCCGGAACAGCACGTGTGTGGATCATTATACTTGTGACCTACGTGGTTGCCATCGGGCATTTCAGTCATGTCATCGCAGGGTCTATGGAAACCTTTACCATTGCTGCGATGGATGAGACAACCTGGGGGAACGTGCTTTTGAACTATATTTTACCGTCTCTGATCGGGAATGTACTTGGGGGTGTGGTTTTGGTAGCAGCCATTAATCATGCACAGATACAATCTGGTAAGAAAGAAAAGTCGCGTACACAATAGGTACTAAGAGTTCAGGCAGCAGGGTGTTTTATGGTAGCGTTATAGATGGCAGCTATGCAGGCTCCGATTAGCCAGGCAAGAATAAACGTTTCTACAATGCCTATAAGGGCTTCCCAGAAGGGTACATCCATTCGGATCACAGCTGAAACGTCAAGACCGTGCAGTAGGCTGTTAAAGAACTTGATGGTGCCATCACGGCCAACGGTGGCCATAACCAATATGCACCCGATATACAGCAAAGCTCCAGTTACGCCAAAGGCAAAGCCAAGTTTCTTAACGTTGATACGGTTCATGTTCTTTTAGTTTATTGTTTGAGGGCTGATCCTGTAGCTCGTCTTTGTGCCTGTGGCTCACATGGTGCATCGGCATCAGCAAATGGCAGGCGAACATGGCTATAACAAAGATGAGCAGAGACATATCGCCACTCAAACCTAAGGCTGGTGCCAAAAATATAAGCAGAAGTGGAAGCGTGCATCCAATGATCATCCAGAGCAGGTGACTTTTCATACTTTTATACTTTTGAAGCGTTCGGTTTATCTGTCTTTCTCCAGTTCTCTTTTCCGGATGTTGTACTCTTCTGTGTCAATCTCACCGGCAGCATATCTCCTCTTAAGTATATCCAGGGCAGATTCTCTTTCGGTTGGTGAGTCCGGTCTGTTCCTTAGAAAAGTATTACCCAGTAGTGCAAAAAACACCACAATAATAATTATCCAGAAAAGCCACCATAACCAATGCATACCCCTTTAATGTCCTTCGCCCATGTACCACATGCTATACTTTTTTGTTAGTGTCTGTTACTTTCTACGATACCAATATGATAAAGGCTATTTAAAATGTAACTTTATTGTGTGTGTTTGTGGTGATAAATGTCATCTTTTTATTTGTATGTATCTATTTGTCATGCTTTTACCTGAACATGTCACTCAGGCTTTTATATAATATTTTCCTGATAAGCCGTCTTAAAGCAAAGGTTTAGGAGAAATAGTAAGGGGCATATCAAGCCGGGAAGGCTTAAA
>NZ_JBHTLD010000176.1:0-10808 GCF_042678745.1 Pontibacter rugosus
ATACACTTGCGCTTAGTACTACATAATTTACCCTTTACTATATGATTAGATTTTTACTACTGACCTTTCTAATGCTGATCGGCAGTTTTACAGTAAGCTTAGCCCAAGGCCCTATTCCAGATGCTAATGATGAGATTCTGGGCAAAGCAAGTATGTTTGCTGTATTGTCTTCAAATAATGTCACTAACACTGGAGCTACTGTCGTAATTGGCAACTTAGGCACAGGCACAGGTAATTTGATTGACAATGGCCAGCTTTCTGTAACAGAGAAGGAAATTCAAACTACTACTGCAAAGGTAGCACTATCAGATGCTACAGCTGCCTACGCAGAATTGTCAGCAAGAACCCCTAACCGCACACTAACAAGCTTTCCAAATTCCTTCGAGCCAGGAGTGCATGTAATTAACGGCAATGCAAATTTAAACGAAGCATTGAACGGTTCGATTGAATTCAATGGTAAAGGTAATCCCGATGCTAAGTTTTTTGTGATTGTAAAAGGCAACATGACCTATACTTTGCCTCCGGGAGGTATTACCAGCTTAAGAGTTGCTAATACAAACGGGGCTGAAGCTAAAAACATTTACTGGATTGTAGAAGGCAGTGTGAGTCTTGCAGGTATATCCTTGTTTCAGGGTAACATCATTGCCCAAAAAGATATAACCCTAAGGCAGCGTGTTTACCTGACAGGTAGAACCTTTTCCTTAACAGGAAATGTGAACCTGAATGGAAACCTGGTATTTCTGCCAAGTGTGATTCTCACAGACCTTAGCATTAAAAAAGTAGCAGAAGAAGGCGAATATACAGTAGGGGCAAACATCAAATATACTATTACAGTAACCAACTCCGGCCCCGGAACGGCAGAGAATGTTATAGTACAGGAGAATTTTCCAAGATCAGGGCTGGCATTTATCAGTGCTGAACCTGGCAAAGGAGTGTTCAAGGAGGATACAGACGGACAATACCGCTGGTACGTGGGTAATATGGAAAACGATGAAACAGCGGTCCTGATAGTAACCTTTAAGTTATTGGCGAATGGTACAGTGGAAAACCAGGTTATAATTGAGCCAAATCCAAATAACCCAGATCCTAACCCAGATGATAATACTGATACAGATCCAGTACCAGTTACTTGTAAAGATCCAGGTCTCACAATTTCTGGGGAGACAGATTTATGTGCAATTCCCAACGAGGTGGTTTATACCGTTACCGAAGTTGTGGGTGGCAAGTATACTTTCACGCTACCTGATGGCATAGAGCGTATCAGTGCAGTAGACGAAACCTCTAACGCTATCAGAGTTAGGGTAACCAAGCCGGGTGAGATTAAAGTTTCTGTACTAGATCAGTGTGGCCAAACTTACGAAACTACGCAAGCTATCACTGTTGCAGGTGTTCCTGTAACGCCTACTATTGAAGGTGACTTTGAAGTATGCGCTGATAGCAATAACCTAACTTACAGAGCCACTGGTGTAGCCGAAGGAGCATCACTCCGCTGGATTGCAACAGGTGTGACAATTGTAGGCCCTGACAATCAGAATTCTGTAGTTGTTAATGTAGGCAAAACAGGAGGAACACTTTCAGTTCAGATTACTAGCAAGTGCTCGATTGTAGGTTTACCTAAAGTTGAGCAGATTCAAGTTATTCAGGCTCCCGCTGCCCCTGCAAATATCTCAGGGCTAGCGGAGGTTTGTGAGGGATCAGAACAAACTTATACCGCAAGCGCAGTAACAGGGGCTTTAAGTTATACATGGGGCTTTCCTAATGACTGGGAAGTAGTGCCAGGCACTCCAGAAGACGAGCAGACTATAAGAGTTATTGTTGGAGCAACAGCTGGAAATATTAGTGTTAAGGCAATTGGGAGGGATTGTGGCCCGGGTGCACCTGTATCTAAAAACATCATTGTAAACAGTAAACCGCCAACGGTAAATATAAAAGGAGGGGGGAGCGCTTGTGTAGGAGGAAGACTAACAGTTAGCGTTGCACCAGTGGATGGAGCCACAGATTATATTTGGACAATCCCGGCAGGATGGTCATTGGTGAGCTACGGTGATAACAGACAGATACTTACAATCAAAGCAAATGATGATGTTGTGTCTGGGCAAATAACTGTTAAAGTAGTTACTGCGTGTGGATTTTCAGAAGATATATTCGAGATTCATCCTTTACCCAATCCAAATGTTCCGATAATTTCAGGGAACACTGAAGCCTGTGAGAACAGCCAACTAATTTATATGATCTCAAATCCGGAAGAGGGTATAAATTATGTGTGGACACTTCCTGATGGCTGGAGCTTTGCTTCTAATGTTAATAGAGGAACAAGTGTTAATGTTAATGCAGGTACATCTGGTGGCGCAATTTCTGTAAAAGCTATAAACCAGTGTAATAGCATCGATAGCCAGCCGCTGCAAGTAAATGTTGCTGCTCCACCCGTTATCCTTGGCCAAATCAAAGACAATAGCAACGTATGTGATGGGTTAACCTATTCTATTGAGCCGGTGCAAGGCGCTTCGGGCTACACTTGGAATGTGCCAGCTGGTTTCACTATCACATCCGGACAAGGTACTAACTCAATTTCGGTAACGGCTGCTGACCCTACAGCAAGAGGTACTGTATCAGTTGTGGCCATTGAAGGTGCTTGTAGCAGCCTCCCTGTTTCAGCTGAAATGGACGCATCTCTGGCAGATGGGAACCTGAATTTCCCGAAAGCATTTAGCCCAAATGGAGATGGCAGAAACGATACGTGGGAGATCAAGAATCTTGAGAAATTCCCTAACAACGAAGTGACCATCTTTAACCGCTGGGGATCTGAGATATATAAAAAGAAAGGCTATCAGAATGATTGGGCTGGAAAAGGACTTGAGCAGGGCACTTACTTCTATAAAGTAAGGGTAACAGTTTGTGATGGTGTTGTAAAAGAGTTTACCGGATACACTACTCTGTTCCGCTAAGCATTAGCTTAAATTTTAGAAATTCAGATGAAAATGAGAATATGTTACCTGTTGCTGGCGCTGTTGTTTACAACGGCAGCCAGCGCACAGCAGAATCCGCAGTACTCCCAGTATATTTTTAATAGTATGGCCATCAACCCGGCTTATACAGGGAGCAAAAATGTACTTAATATTAATGCTTTTCACCGGTCACAGTGGACAGGTGTGGATGGTGCACCTAATACACAATCCTTGTTAGTAGACGGTGTAGTGGCAAATGATAGATTAGGTCTTGGTTTAAATATTACGCGTGATGAGATAGGAGCACAAACTACATCAAGCGTGTATGCAAATTTTGCAGTTAAACTTCCATTAAGTGAAAATGCCGTGATTAGCTTAGGAATAGCACCTGGTTTAGTTCAGCATACTATAGATGGCAGCAAGTTTGGAATTATTGATGATCCATCTATCCCAACAAACAAGGATACAGACATAAAGCCGGACGTAAAAATCGGAGCCTATTTGCATACTAGCCGCTTTTATGCCGGACTCTCTGCTGCAGACCTGCTACAGTTTGATGATATGGAACAGGTAGAACCGGAGCGCCATTACTACTTTACTACAGGATATGTGTTTGATGTGAGCCCATTCGTGAAGTTAAAGCCAAGTGTGTTGATCAAAGAGGACTTCAATGCACCGAGCAATGTTGACCTGAATGCCTTTGTCTTGCTAGGGGAGCGCCTTTGGTTAGGTAGCTCGTACCGTACCAGCATGAACTTATTTAATGAGCCAGAAACGGACGCTGTAACCAAGCGTACTGCCGTTGCCTTTATAGGGGAATTACAAGTGTTGAAGCAGTTACGTGTAGGTTACTCTTACGATAAAATGCTGAATGGTTACAGCAACCAAAGCACACATGAAGTGTCAGTTGGTTATTACTTCTTTCAAAAGAAAGAGACCAAAATGCTTACCCCGCAGTACTTTTAATTAAAGCGCTTACACCCTATGAACTTTAGATATACACCCTTATATATAATTGCAGCAGCGATGCTTGGTTTTGCGCCGCTGGCACAAAGCCAATCGTTGCGCAAAGCGAACAGACTCTACGACAACTACCAATATGCCCTGGCGCTACAGGAGTACCAGGAGGTAATTCAGAAAAAGCAGCCGGACTTGGCAACAGCTGAGCGTATTGCTACATCATACCGCCTTACCCGCCAAAGCCAGGCATCTGAAAACTGGTACGGCAAAGTAGTGGCTATGGAAGGCCGTGATCCTATCAACCTGTATCATTATGCTGAGGCGCTGCGAAGCAACGGCAAGTATAAAGAGGCCAAAGAGCAGTATATGCAATGGGCTGAGGAAGTGCCTGAGCAAGCAGAGCGGGCACAAGCACTGATGGAGGCTACGGATCAAGCCCTGCGCTGGATGGGCCAGCCAGCTGTGGCTGAGGTTAAAACTTTACCAGCGTTAAGCACAGCTGGATTTGCTGATTTTAGCCCTATGCCCTATGGCAACAATAGCCTTGTTTTTACCTCAGATCGTGGGGTAAGTAAAGCGGGCAAAGAAGCAAAAATTTACGGCTGGACAGGTCGCCCATATTTACAACTGTTCATGGCACAGCAAAACGGCCAGGGAGAGTGGGGTAGCCCAGAAGCTCTGCAGGATGTGATTAATGAAGATTACCATAATGCCACCGCTTCTGCAGCAAAAGAAGGAGATAAACTATACTTTACCAGAACAAAATCAGTACCAGCACTTGGTAACGTAAATGCAGATCCTACCAGTTGGATAAAGAAAGACATTAATACAAATCAGGTCAACCGCCTGGAAATTTACTCTGCTGAAAAGCAAGGCGGTAGCTGGAGCAACATCCAGCCCTTTGCTTACAACAAAGTAGAAGAGTATTCAGTAGGACATCCCGCTTTGTCTCCGGATGGGCAGGTGCTATACTTTGTGTCTGATATGCCGGGCAGCCGTGGGGATACAGATATTTTCTATAGCACTCGTCAGGCAGACGGTAGCTGGGGAGAGCCAATTAACGCTGGAACAACTGTTAATACTACTGGGCGTGAGAGTTTCCCTTATGTTGATGCCAATGGCAAGTTATACTTTGCTTCTGATGGGCATGTGGGAATGGGAGGCATGGATATTTTTTCTGCAGAGGGAAACCTGGGCCAGTGGCGTGCAGTTAAAAACTTAGGCTACCCGCTTAACTCACCTAAGAACGACTTTGGTATCATGTTTACGGAAGCTGGTGAGCGAGGTCTTTTATCATCTAACCGCGACTCACAAAACGGAACAGAAGATATCTACGCATTTACAGTGCTACAAAAGCCTGTCGTATTAGCTATAACGACTGTTGGCCGTTTCCAAAACGACAAGAAGCGCACAGTGCAGGAACCACTTCCGGAGACAAGAATCCTGATGGCTAGAAAGAATACCAGCGATTCTACTGTTTTTGTGACGGATAAAGATGCGAAGTACTTTCTGGATGCTCGCACAGGGAACACCTACGTTTTCTCTGGCTCTAAGCTAGGATATCTGAAGATGGAATCTAGCGTGCAGGTGCCTGCAACCGCTCCTGATACGGTGCAGGTGGCATTAATCTTTGATAAGAACGAGATAGAGAAAGCCATCACACTAGATAATATCTACTACGACCTTGATAAATGGGATATCCGCCCGGATGCAGCAAAAGAGCTAGATAACCTGGTGACGCTGCTAAAGAATAACCCTAGAATTAAGATCGAGATGAGTGCCCACACCGATAGCCGTGAGAGCCAACAGTATAACCAGTTGCTATCGGAGAGAAGAGCGCAGGCTGCAGTAGACTATCTGGTATCGAAAGGAATAGATGCAAGCCGCTTAACGGCCAGAGGGTATGGTAAAACAAGGCTGGTAAACAAATGTGCAACCGGGGTTCAGTGCTCCGAAGCTGAACATCAGATGAACCGCCGTACGGAATTTACTATCAAGAAGAACTAAATTATTATTAGCTTTCATAGTTTGGAAAGGCTCTGCAGTTTCTGCTGAGCCTTTTTCTTTTATACTTAAGCTGCCAGAATCTTAATAGTATAGACTATCACTAAAAAAGCAGCAGGTCCAGTAGTATGTAGCTACTGGACCTGCTGCTTTTTTTATATCTGACTTTATACTTATTTTCCGGTGTGTGCAACGCGATAGATAACACCATTGTCATCATCAGCAATAAGCAATGAACCGTCTTTATGCATGGCCAAACCTACTACACGTCCAAACACTGCTTTATTGTCGTTTACCAGAAAGCCTGTTACGAAGTCTTCAATCTTAGTTGGCTGCCCATTCTCAAACCGAACCCGCACTACTTTATAACCTACAGGTTCGCTGCGGTTCCAGGAGCCATGCAAGGTAAGGAAAGCATCCTGCTTATACTCGGCCGGGAATTGAGAGCCTTTGTAGAACAAAAAATCCATTGGGGCGCTGTGTGCATCATACAGCATGGCCGGGAACTTGGTCTGCTTAGCATATTCTTCCCAACTCATACCATTGGGAGGTGAGTCTGCCAGGTTGGGTTTTCCATCTTCAAATACGTAAGGCCAGCCATAATTGCCACCGTCTACTATTTTATTCAGCTCTTCTTTTTGTGAGTCGTCTCCAAGCCAATCAATGCCGTGGTCAAAGCCCCAGAGTTCTTTTGTTTGAGGATGCCAGTCGAAACCGATAAAGTTGCGCAGGCCTTTGGCGTAAACGCGGCGACCAGAGCCATCAGGTTTCATCTGTACCAGTGTAGCATTTTCCTTGTGTGTTTCCTCGCAGGCATTACAGGTGCTGCCTACTTGTATATACATCATGCCATCAGGCCCAAACTCAATGGTGCGATCAGCGTGCTGGCCAGCTTCCGGAAAGCCTGTAGCTATCTGCTTTAATTCGCCTAATGATCCGTCCTTCTTTATATCAGCCGAATAGATATCGTTAACCGTCATCAAGTATGCTTTGCCATCGCGGAGGGCAATGCCGTGCATATCTTTTTTTGTGGCTACAATTTTCTTCTGGTCTGATTTTCCGTCGTTGTTGGTGTCGCGGAGCATGGTTACTGTTCCTTTATCACGGTCGGTAACATACACTGTGCCATCTGTATGCACAGCCATCATGCGGGGCTTGTTCAGGTTATCAGCAAATTTAGAGATTGTGAAACCTGCAGGTACTTTAAGCTGACGCACGCGCTCGTCGGTGGCGTCTACTTTGGTTGGCTTAAATATGTGGCCTTCATAAGAGGCAGAGATAGGCGGTTTAGTATCCTGTGCCCAGGCTGCCGAAAAAAACATAGCCATACCTATGGCTAGTGTAGTAGTTCTGATTTTCATAGTATAGTAGTATTAGGAGTGCAACTGTTTACACGTTTGTTCTTTGTTTAACCTGATTTGTAGTTTTTTGTTTCTCAGGTATCGTAAACAGCTACAGTGCCACTACTAAGTTTAAACCTTCCGACCCTTTCCGCGTTTTGACAATGAAATTCATTTTTGAGTATGATCAAAGCAATATACTACTACACCATCCTTCTTCTTATTTCTGTTTTACTACCCGTTACGCTGCAGGCGCAGGAATTAAGAGGTCGCGTACTAAATGCGCAGACCCAGCAGCCTCTACAGGGAGTTACAGTTAGTGTGGAAGGCAAAGCTTATACTTTAACTGGCGAAGACGGTTATTTTGAAGCGGCTCTAACGCGTGTGAATGCGCCTGTTATACTTTCTTATGTTGGTTTTGCCACCGATACAATCTTCTGGAGCGAAGCATATGATGGGTCCATCATAGAGGTGCTGCTGCGGTCAAGAGGTGCCGTATTGCAGGAAGTACAGGTGCGAGGTTACGAAACAAACCGACCCTTACTGCAAACAGCAGGAGCCATTAGCCTGATAGAGCGGGAGGTAATCACCAGGTTTGACGAAAGTTCTATTGTGCGTGCCGTTAACACAGTGCCCGGAGTACGCATGGAAGAAAGGGCGCCGGCTAGTTACCGCTTGTCCATTCGTGGTAGTAGCTTACGATCACCGTATGGCATCCGGAATGTGAAGCTATACTATGACGGTATTCCGTTTACAGAAGCAAACGGAACTACTGCTTTAAACTTGTTAGATGCAGCAAATATTGGAAGAATAGAAGTGCTGAAAGGGCCAACAGCAAGTATATATGGCGCAGGAACTGGCGGAGCGGTGTTGTTGGAGCCACGCCGAGCAGCACCCGGCGAAAGTTTTTTGGAGCTAGGCACTACCGTAGGTTCTTACGGGCTTATGAGAAATACTGCAACTATTGGCATAGGAGCAGAAAACAGTAGCATTTTGGTACAATACACGCGGCAAAAGTATGATGGCTACAGGCAACAATCCGCTATAGATAGAGATGTGCTGTTAATTTCTTCGCAGTTCAGGCCTTCGGACAAACGTACCATCTCAGCTAACCTGATCTATTCGAATTTATACTATGAATTACCGGGCGGTCTTACACAAGAGCAGTTTGAGCAAAATCCACGGCAGGCACGCGGTGGTCAGTTTGGGAGTGTAGCACAAAATGCGTCGCTTGATCTGGAAGGTATAAATGTGGGTCTGAAGCAGGCATATAGGTTTAACGACAGCTTCAGGAACACAACGGCTGTATACGGCCTGCATAAGTTTAAGGATAATCCTTTTAATACAGACTATGAGCGCAACGCTAACCAGGAGTTTGGGGGCCGCACAAGCTTTGTACTGGATGCAAACCTCGGAAGTATAGCCTCAACTTTTACCTTAGGAGGGGAGTTTCAGCGTGGGTTTGAAGTGGCCCGTACCTACGATAACAACGGGGGCACAACAGGCGCTCTTCGAACGGATGATGAAGTAGTATCAAAAGCAGGTTTTTTGTTTGCACAGGCAGAGTTTGAATTACCTGCTGACATTATTGCCACAGCTGCGCTTAGCCTGAACGACACTAGGTACGAAATAACAAGATTACAGCAGGTGGCTACCAGAAACTATACTTACAAGCGTAATTTTGATGCAGTGCTTTCGCCACGAATTGCCTTGTTGAAGCAGCTGACAGATAAAATCTCTATACACGCCAGCGTGAGTTCAGGATTCTCGCCACCCACCGAAGAAGAAATTCTGACATCAGACGGACAACTGAACGAAGACCTGGAAGCGGAGAAAGGTACCAACTATGAAGTAGGTATTCGCGGGTTTATGCTAGCCGACAGGTTAAGCTTTGATGTCGTAGGGTTCTACTTTAAACTGAACGAGACCATTGTGAGTCGGCAGGATGTATCAAGCGTAGCCGTGTTCCGCAATGTGGGCAGCACCGACCAAAAAGGCATCGAAACAAGTATTGGTTATACTATTGTAGATAAACCAGCGGAACCAATAAGCTTGCTGAAAGTATGGGGCAGTTATACTTACAGTCACTTCCGTTTTGAGGAGTACCAGCAAAATGAAGACAACTACTCCGGCAATGAGCTCACAGGCGTAGCACCGCATGCCGCCACAGCAGGCCTTGATCTGAGCACACGCTTAGGCCTGTACCTTAACCTGACGGCAACTTATGTAGATGAAATCCCGCTAAATGACCAAAACTCGATTTATGCAGCTAGCTATTTAGTGGCTGGTGCAAGGCTAGGTGTGAAACGGCAACTGGGAACACACTTCGGACTAGAAGTTTTTGGTGGCGTTGATAACGCAACAGACGAAAAGTATAGCCTGGGAAATGACTTGAACGCTTTTGGAGGCCGCTACTTCCAGGCAGCGCCAGACCGCAACTACTACGGTGGGGTTATGCTAAAGTATACTTTATAATATTAAAGTGTAGCGTCAGGAGTAGGCGGAAACTGCGACATGATGTTGGCTACTACCGTGCTAATTCTTAGCTCATCTACAGCAGTAGGGTCTAAGTTTGCGCTGGAAGTACCTCTCCACAACAGCTGGTTTGTTGTTGGGTCAATGATATCTATCACTACAGTACCTGGCGCATAGCTTTGTACGGGCCGATAATTTTCAAGGCCATTGGTAGTATAGCGGTAACGGTAGCCATACCAGTAGCTGTAACCATACCCCAAACCATCTGGGAAAGCATAACCCTGATTTTCTAGCTGCTTTGTGTCAACGGCAACATCATAAGCAATTAGTAAATCAGGGTTTTCAATGTTAGGTCTCATCCCGTCCTTCACTAATTCACTTGCCACAGCCTCTTTGATGCGTTGGTCCAGCAATAGGCTAAATTGTGCCCCTGCGCCACCTGCTACAGGTTTGGGTACCTCTGCTCTGTACCAGTCAAACGTCTGAAACTTTCTGAAATTTATAGCGGGGTTATAAGTATACTCCGTATCCGTTGCAATGCGTGCGCAACTTACTAGTGATAAAAGAAAGAGAAAGTACAGGGGGCTTATTTTCATCGCGTCCAAATTAAATGGCATTAGCTCTATATTAACGAGGTATACGGATGATGTATTGCAGCGGCTGTAGGTATACCTGCTAAGTTAACGGAGACGGTAAAGCCTTCGTTTTGGTTGAGCTTGTTCTTGTTGTACCCAAGCTGTAAGCTCTTCGCTCATACTTTTGTTGCTAACTTGTTCTGTAGTATCAGATGCTTCTTGTGTTGCTGCCTCTTCAAGAGCTGGAACAGCTTCTTCTTTTGAGGCGGTGGTAGTGGTTTTTTTGCTGGCAGGGTTGTTAAATTCTACATAATGCAGCGCGAGTGTGTTTGCCGTAATCTGTGCGTAAACTACAGGAGCTTGTATAGAAAATATAATAGATGAAATAGCAACTAGAATCGCTTTATTCATGTGGTGTGTTGGATTAAGAATAGATGCTTTATTATGCTACAAAGGTATGTAAATTAAGTATGTTATATATTATATATTAATTTTAAAGTTTACGAATA
>NZ_JBHTLD010000177.1:0-10780 GCF_042678745.1 Pontibacter rugosus
CGTATTTTTGTTTAATATTTTTAATAAAAGATTAAACAAAAATTTGAATATACAGATGGATTCATAAATAGGTAACTTTACCGGGAGTTAAATACAGTAAGGCCGCATGCGTACATTTACCCCGGAGGAACAGCAATTTATACTTGAGCACCAGCAACAGGATGTAGCACAATTGATGCTGCAGGCTAGCCGCTACCCTAAGCTACCGGTGCAGGAGCTGGTGCAGCAGATTAAAGCAAGGCAAAAGGCAAGCACTAAGTTGCAGACCTGGGTAGCACATCCGCAGGCTGTATTTCCGGTGGCGCTGTCGGTAGAGCAAAGTTCTTCGGAGGCAACAGCGGCTTACAAAGCAAGCCTGTTACAGGGTGAGCTACTCATTGATTTAACTGGTGGCTTTGGCGTAGACAGCTTTTACTTTGCAAAACATTTTGCCCAGGTGGTACACGTGGAACAGAACACGGAGCTACAGGAGGTGGCTGCATATAACTTTCAGCTGCTGGGCGCAAACAACATCCAAAGTATACATACTACCGCAGAAGACTTTATAACTAAGTTTAAAGGTAAAGCTGATGTTTTATACTTAGACCCCGCCCGCCGGGGCAACCACGACCAAAAACTGCACCTGCTACAGCACTGTGAGCCGGACATACTACACCTGCTCCCGCAACTGTTGCAAAAAGCCAATACCATACTGCTCAAAACCTCGCCGATGCTGGATATAGAGCAGGCCATACAAGAGCTTGGCTATGTGGCACAGGTATGGGTGGTGGCTTTGCAGAACGAAGTAAAAGAAGTTTTATACTTACTGAAACCGGAGGTTCCTGCTCCTGCTGATGCCCTACGTACAGCAATAAACCTTCTGCCTGGTGCAGCGCCACAGTTGCTCTCCTTTAGCCGGGCGCAGGAAGACGCCGCCACACCTGATTATACCGACCCGCAGCAGTTTATCTATGAGCCAAATGCTGCCATACTTAAAGCAGGTGCTTACCGCTACCTTGGCCAGCATTTACACCTGCACAAGCTGCACCCCAATAGCCACCTTTATACCTCTGCACAATTAATTATAGACTTTCCGGGCCGTAGTTTCAAATGTATGGGCGTGAGCCGCTATAACAAAAAGGAACTACTGAAACACTTGCCTGGCAAGAAAGCCAACATTACAGTGCGCAACTTCCCGGAGTCTGTAGCTGATATACGCCATAAAACAGGTATAAAAGAAGGTGGCCACACGTATCTCTTCTTTACCACAGACATGCACCAAAAGCCTATTGTGCTGATCTGCGCAAAAGCCTAACATCCCCTCTACCTCTTGTTATTAAGCGCTTCGCACCTAAACATGCCCATTGCTGCATCGTACATAGTATAGAAAGCCAGTAACAAAGTATAGCTGGCAATACTACAAAAGAATACAGCTATGAAAGACGAGAAAAACAAGAATACTGAAGACAGAATGAAGCAGGACGTGAATGAAACGTCTCGCACCATAAAGCCGGGTGAATCTATTAAAAACGGTAGTACCAGTTCACAGAGCGATGCAACTTCTCCTACAATAGGCGGAACTGGCGGTGGTATCACAAATATCCGCTCTGGTAAGGATGTAGAAGAAAACAGTGATCAGAAATACTAGCCATTGCTACAGAACATGAGCTAGTTGCGCTCGTACACTATTGAACGGCTTTTCTTCAAAGGCCGATTGTTTCACCATTAACCTATGAGAGCAGATGAAAAACGAAAAGAACAAGAGTTGGGAATTCAATGGCTTCGCAAGTAATCCTGAAAAATCATACGAGTATGGCAAAAAAGGCAGTAAGCTAGCTGTCGAAGCCTCTATTAGAAGCATGAATAATACTGGCTCTAACACACAGACTAAACCAGCTCCTTCCGCAGAAGAACGCAACAACCACCAAGGCAGGCCTGCAAAAGGTGGCAAAGGATGGCAGAATGTAAGCGACAACGCTAACAGCAAAAATGGCTCTTCTGAGGAGTAAAATATAACTTAACTTAAGAAACAGATGAAAGATCAAGATAAAAACAAGCAGTCTGAACTGACTGATAAAAGTAAGAGCGACAAAAAGGATATAACCAATAGCCTTGAGCGCGATGTAACAGACACACCTCTAAAGCAGGGCCAGACACCACAAGGCCGTACTGATAACGAGCAGGACAGCGAAAGCAACAAGGCAAACAGCTAAAAGGCTTTTTATACTTAAAGAGCAGCCACAGCAGCCATGTTGTGGCTGCTCTTTTTTATAGCAGCTGCGGGCACTTGTATAAGCAGTTAAATTTAATCTACTCTTTACATAAGGGTATGACCAAAAAATGCTAAATCAAGTATACTGTTAGTCCCTTTCAATAAAATCAAGCTTAAGAATACATGCAAGTAGGGTTGACGATGATAAGTATAAAGCACCTCCGCGATGTGCCTCAGCACTTTGATACTGTAGCTGACTGGATTTATCATCAGTGGTGGGAGAAGCCGGGCAACACTGTGGACGTTGTAAAACAACCTTTACGGGAGCACCTGCATGCCAAAGACTTTCCGGCTGCATTTGTAGCTATGGATGGCAACACCCCTGCCGGCTCTGTGCTGCTGTTAGCCGATGATGGTATAACCGAACTCCCGGACCTGACCCCATGGCTGGCAGCACTCTATGTTGCCCCACAATACCGCATGCAGGGCGTAGGCAAGCAACTGGTACAGGCGCTAGAGCATCATGCCCAGTGTATAGGCTATACGCAGCTATACTTGGTAGCTACCGACAGGGTAAGCTTTTATTTGGACCTGGGCTGGCGCATACATACCAAGCTTGGTGGTAATATGGGCATTACCATCATGCGCAAGAACCTTTCTGCGGTTTCCGCCAAATCGCAAAGTGCCGCCTCCGAGCAAGTATAATTCTTGCCTCGCTTGCAAACACTTTACCGGTATAACCTCTGGCGCAACCAATCTTTGTCTTTCTGTGGTATCACATGAGTTTCCGGCATTGAGCGGAAGCAGAGCACTGTAGCTTACATCCCCCTGTTTCACAGGTAAATTCCTCAGGTAGTTTATATAAAAGCAGGAGTACGAGTACCTTATCATGTAGAATTCATTATATTCAAAGGTATAAACTTATACTGCCGAAGATGGACGAAATCAATAAGAAAGATATCAAACAAGAGGTGCTTGACCTTTATGATGATTATGCACACAACCGGCTAAACAGGCGTGAGTTTGTGCAGAAACTATCGCTATACGCTGTGGGCGGCCTTACTGTAGCATCGCTTATGAGCTTCCTGATGCCGGATTACAAAGGCAAAATTCAGGTTACTCCAGATGATACCCGTCTAAAATCAGACTATGTCTATTACCAGTCTGAGAAGGGAGGCGGAAAGATAAAGGCTTTGTTATCGAAGCCAGCGAATGTAAAAAAGAAACTCGGCGGCATAGTGGTTGTGCATGAAAACAGAGGCCTGAACCCACACATTGAAGATGTAGCCCGAAGAGCCGCGTTGGCAGGCTTTATTTCCATTGCCCCGGATGCTTTAACACCACTGGGCGGCTATCCTGGCACAGACGATGAAGGCCGTGCACTGCAAAGTAAGCGGAACAGAGATGAAATGCTGGAAGACTTTATAGCTGCTTATAACTACCTCAAAAACCACCCGGATTGTAACGGTAAAGTGGGTGTCGTAGGGTTTTGCTTTGGCGGCTGGATTTCTAACATGATGGCCGTTCGGATTCCGGATTTGGCGGCAGCTGTTCCTTTTTACGGAGGCCAACCCCCAATAGAAGATGTGCCCCAAATAAAAGCTCCCCTCCTGCTGCATTATGCTGAGCTAGACACCCGTGTTAATGAGGGATGGCCAGCTTATGAAGCGGCTTTAAAGGAGCACAACAAAAAATATACAGCTTATATGTACGCCAATGCTAACCATGGCTTTCATAACGACACCACACCCCGTTACGACAAAGCTGCAGCAGAACTTGCCTGGAAACGCACCACTGACTTTTTCAAAAAGGAGCTAAAGGCTTGAAGAAAGCCTGAGCGGCAACGATTTTATTAGCACTGGAGAGGTAAATATGTATTTATACTAGCCATGCTACACCACTCGCTCAGCTTACAAGTCTATTCATGTACAAATAAATAGTTAAGCGTTTTATGAAAAATACGTTAGCTACTCTGTTATTTATAATCTGCCTATCTGTTACCCATCATCTATTGGCACAGACTCCGCTTGAGGGCCTCCCTACACTTCACAATGCCAAAGTAATTGCAGTAGGCGAGTCAGCTCATGGAGTAAAAGACTTTACTAAGTATAAAGTAGAGCTATTTAAAGCCTTGGTAACGAAGGGTGTCACGAGAACTCTTCTGATCGAAACCAACTACTCAGCAGCTTCAGCTATCAATGATTATATAAGGAGTAACCAAGGCTCTCAGGCTGACTCTGTAATGAAAAAGGGGCTTTATGGTATCTGGGCAGGAGACGATATGGCTGAACTGATAACCTGGATGAGGGATTACAACAGCAGCAAACCGACAGATGAGCAGCTTTCTTTCCTTGGTTTTGATGCTCAATCTGCCAAAGCTGCCACCGAAGCGATAGAAAACTTTTTAAAAGAGAAGAATGCTGATTCTCATACATTACTACCTGTCAACGGCCTTACACTTATGAAAGAATTGGGCGTATCGCGTACCTATAACATCAAAAAGCTACCAAAGGAAGACCAGGAGAAAATTAAAAAATCAGTTATAGCTTTAAGAAGCCTTGTTGATGTACACGCAGCACAGCGCCCAGCCCTACACTTGCACATGAGAGTGATAGAACATACCCTTGCCTTCGAGAAGGCCAACCCTATCAACTTTACTAATATAAGAGATGCTAACATGGCAGAGATAGTGGCTGAGCAGCTAAAGCATGAAAGCAAACCTGTTTTTCTGTGGGCGCACAACGGGCACATAAACAAAGCCAGGAGCCTATGGTACAAACCGATGGGCTACCATTTAAGCAACGTATTAGGTGCTGCGTATGTAGCTGTCGGACTTGACTTTCGTGCAGGAGAAATTAGAAACACATACACAACCGGAACAACAAGATTTGAACCGGTACAAGATCCTAAGTGGATTGGAAAGAAAATTAATCAGCCGATGCAGGAGGTAACGTTACTCCACATGAAGGACTTTAAAGGTATAACTATCAGAAATATTGGGTCTGGAAACGGAATGTACAAAACGAAATCAGACCAGTCTTTTGACTATATGGTATACTTCAAAAATGTTAGCCCGATGTAAGTCGCGAAAGCAGAAGCTACTCTTCTCACTTCTTCTTGCTTACCCACTTATTGCCTTTCACCCAGAAGCGCCAGGGCAGCAGGGCATCCTCCTCAGCATAATCTATACCTATGCGCGGGCCAGTGGCTATACTAGCAGAAGGTATGTTTGTATTCTTATCTTCCAGCCAGACAGCACTGCCGGTAAGGTCAGCGCCATAAAGCTTTTTATCAATACCCAAGGCAATGCTTAGCACACCCGGTCCGGCCGTCAGGTTTGGCTTTATACTTGCCATCCCGCGCCGCAGCAGCATTTCCTCTACCCCTACCTCCGGCTCAATGGCTCGTACCAGCACCGCATCGGCATTACCCTCTGTGTTAGTAATGATATTAAACAGATGGTAGATACCATACACTAAGTATACATAGGCTATCCCACCTTCGTGATACATGATTTCTGTGCGCTTCGTGCGGCGGTTCAAATGGGCATGGCAGGCTTTGTCGTTTTGCCCCGAGTAAGCCTCTGTTTCCACAATCATACCGCCTGTTAATATACCGTCTACACAGGTATATACATACTTGCCCAACAGCTCCTGCGCCAGCTGCACCACATCGGGTCGGGTATAAAAGGATTTCGGAAGCTTCACGATTTAATGTACAGTGACTAATTGAGAATGCATAATCATAACATGGCTATACGTTTACATCTTACTGGTTGTACAAAGTTTAAGACAAAAAACATTATTAATTGATCATTATTCCTTACTTTTGCACCCAGATTGGTGGCCATAACTACTGCCGTGGTTATAGCCTTAAAAGGGAAGCAGGTGTAAGTCCTGCGCTGTTCCCGCAACTGTCATCTTCTATTAAAGGGTTAGCCTAACACCAACGGCCACTGTACTGCAACCGCAGCATGGGAAGGCGGGCTAACTGAAGAGAGCCAGGAGACCTGCCAGTCCGACACCAAATTTGTCGTATGCTTTCGGGTAAAAAGCTGCACGGCCACCGCCTTACCGCGATTGCTGTTTCTGCCTGTATACCTGTTTGCATGCTTCGGGATGTAAGCAAAACTATCGTGGTAAAATTATTTCCGTTTCTGAAAGTATGGCTATGTGCCAGCCTGTGCAGCATTGCGCCCATGGCATTGGCACAGCAAGACACGAGTGCCTACCAGTTGCGGACGGTGGAGGTTTTCGGTAACCCTACTGAAGTATACACAGTGGGTAGCAAGGTAGCGTATATTGACAGTACCTTCCTGAGCACCTATAGCTCCAGTTCCTTAGCAGACGCGCTACAGGCACGCACCCTGTTATACTTTAAAAGCTACGGCCCAAGTGGCATTTCATCTGTTGCCTTTAGGGGAACAAACGCTTCGCAGACGGCTGTACTCTGGAATGGGTTAAATATTGCACCTGCCTCACTGGGCCAAACTGACTTTTCTACGATACCGGTAACAGGCATTGGTCATGTGGCCGTGCAGTATGGGTCGGCAGCGGCAAACTATGGTAGCGGGGCTATTGGCGGAGCCATCCTTTTAAATTCTCATGAATACAAACAGCAGGGTTTTGGCACTGACATAAAATTGGAAGCAGGTAGTTTTGAACGTTATTTTGGGAGTGGCAGTGCAAGCTACAGCGGCAAAAAGCTAGCGTACGGCTTAAGCGTCTACAACCTAAAGGCAGCGAATAACTACACCTATAAAGACCTCAGTCGATTTGGCACCCCGCTAGCAAGGCAGAACCATGCGGCGGTAGCGCAGCGCGGCTCCACACAGGATTTTAGCTGGCAGATTTCTCCTAAAACAGAAGTGGCTTTGCACGGCTGGTATACGTACGCTGACCGTGAAATACAACCAGCCATGGGATCTGCTGACACGGATGCCCATCAAGTGGACGAAAGCCTGCGCTTGATGGCTGAGTTAAACCACTTAAGCTGGCTTGGACAAACAAGTATAAAAACAGCTTACTTCAACGATTTCCTGCACTACACAGACCTTAGCAACGATTCTAAGTCGGATGTAGATACGTATCAGCTACAGGCAGAGCAAACCTATACGTATGGGCGGCACTGGAGCCTGCGTGGCGGTTTTAACTTACAATATTTTAAAGCTTTGAATGATGGCTATGCAGGTGAGCCGAACGAGGTACGAAGCTCTGTTTTTGCGCTTTTCCGCTACGACCCCGTTGAACCGCTACAACTTAGCCTTAACCTGCGCCAAGCTTTTGTAGAAGGCTTTAACCCACCACCCACACCCTCGCTAGGGTTTAACTGGAAGCCCCTGAACAACGACTTACTTGCACTTAAAGGCAGTATCAGCAGCAGCTACAGAGTACCTACCCTTAACGACCGCTTCTGGATTGGTGCCGGCAACCCTAACCTTAAACCTGAACAAGGCTGGAACTATGAGGCCGGTATGCAGAACATCACTGACCTTGGCTGGGCAACGCTAACAACAGAAGCCACTGCTTACCTGATGCAAATAGATAACTGGATACAGTGGTCTCCGAGCAGCACCGGCACCTGGCGACCTGCCAACCTTCAGAAAGTAGAAAGTAAAGGGCTGGAGTTAAGCACATCCGCCACATCAACTATAGGCGAGGCAAAAGTGCAGGCAACGGCAGCTTATACCTATACTTCTTCGGAGCAGACAGCAGTATACGAAGGCAGCAGCAACGACTTGGGCAAGCAACTTATGTATGTGCCGCTGCATAAAGGCCTTTTTTCAGCAGAGGCTAAGTATAAAGGCTGGAGCTTGTTAGGCAATATAAATTACACAGGCCTGCGCTATACCTCTAACTCAGAGGCCAACAGTTTGGACAGCTTCCTGCTCCTAAACCTGGCCGTTAGTAAGGAGCTACAGTTGGGGCAGAGCAAGCTGCAACTGGCACTCCGTGCAGATAATGTAACTGACTCTGACTATCAGACAATGGCCTACCGTGCCATGCCGCCACGCGGCTATACCCTCAGCTTACGCTTTATTATTCCTTAAACTATACCATATTCATATTTATAAACGAATGAAAAATTTAAATAAATTCCGCAGCTACTTTTTTGCTGCTACTGTAGCTATCAGCTCATTTGCTTTTACCAGCTGCGATGATGACAATGATCCAGAACCGGAAGTAATTGTAGAAGCCCGTGGGCTCTATGACCAGAAGGGGGTATTTGTACTTAATGAAGGCAACTATGGCTACCCTACCAGTTCTATCTCTTTCCAGAGCGATAGCGCAAACCATAAAGTGGTAAATAACATATTCAGCAAAGCGAATGCTGACAGACCACTTGGAGATGTATTGATGGATATGGACTTGGTAGGAGACCGAGCTTATTTAACCGTTAACAACAGTAACAAAATAGAAATCGTAAACGCCTATACTTTTAAAACCGAAGCCGTTATTGAGAACCTGAAGCAGCCCCGCTTTTTTGCTGCTCTCAACGAGGACAAAGCTTATGTAACGGAGTGGATCAAGTATGGCGAACCCGGACAAGTGTCTGTTATAGATCTGAAGACAAACAAAGTAATAAAGTCTATACCTGTGGGACCAGTGCCAGAGGAGCTTTACATTGCAAATGGAAAAGTATATGTTGCCGTGAGTGGATCTAACGTTGTAGCCGTTATCAATACTGCCACCGATACAAAAGAAGCTGACATTGAGTTAACGGATAGACCTTCTTCACTGGAGCTTGACCAAAATAACAGGCTGTGGGTGCTTTCTGGCGGGCGTGTAGTATACAACGATGACTTTAGCGCAGTCGATTATACGAAGACGACTCCAGGCTCACTTAGCTCTATCAACACCTCTACCAATGCAGTAATAAGCACATTAGTGTTTCCAAGCAATCAAAGTTCCCCAAGCAACCTCACCATCAATGGTGCCGGGAACAAACTATACTTTAACTATAGCGGCAGCACATTTGCGCAGGACGTGAACGCTTCAACTATCAGCACAACCAGCATCATCAACAAGTCTTTCTATGGCATGGATGTAGATCCTGAGACTGGCTATATCTATGGTGCAGAACAGTCGTTTACTGGTAACGGCACTGTTTTCGTTTACCGCCCAGACGGTACACAAGTAACTAGCTTTGTAGCAGGTATAGGCCCGAATGGTTTTAGATTTAGATAACCCTCTGCTCAAAAAGTAAAAGGCATAAGAAAGCCTGCCTCTGTAAACGGAGGCAGGCTTTCTCTTTTAAATGCAGATAATTACTGTACTTCGTCGCGTTCTACGCCGTTTCCTTTGCCATCATAAGCGCCATCGCCCAGCACTTTGGCGTTATTATCTTCGTGCTCTTCATGGTCCGCGTGGTCGTAGTGGCTTTCACCCACCAGTGTATCCCGCTCTACATTGCTCTTATCTTCGTCTGACCCTACCAGTGAGCCTTCCTCTACTATTCCACTTCGTTCTACATTAGTTTCGCCTGGCTCTGTACCCTTGTTACAAGATGCCATACTAAGTGTAGCCATAATGGCTACTGTAAGCGACAATAAGGTTGGTTTTATCTTTTTAATATACATTTTTCTGATTATTTCGGTTAAACATTGCGCCAGCTTTTAGGCCAAAGCGTCTTTATAAGTGTACGTCCTTGCAGAGTTTATAGTTAAAATACGTATCGCCCGCGCTCACAAGCCGTACATTTATACATACATCTAATATAATAACGATGAAAGAGAACAAACAGCAACAGCCCCTGCAGGAAAACACAAAAAATGACTCATCTGACACAGAAAAAGTGCAGCAGGAGCAGGAGAAGCAGCAGCAGCCTTCTGAAACAGGTGGCCATAACCAAACCAGCCAACAGGAATCCGAAGAAGCAGAAAAAGGCCATTCCTGATTTTTAAATATGCCAGCCACTGCCGTACCTTTAAGCTGAAAATTAATCCTACATGAAAAGCAAGTCTGTATCACCCCTACTGCGCCGGAAGCTAGTGATCATTGCCGTTGTAAGTCTTTTACTGGCTTCTGCACTTGAGCTTTATACTTTTGGCTTAGGGTCGGATTTTGTGGGCAGGTGGTTCCGCAGCTTCTTTGTATTTTTTGTGATGATCTCGATGACGATTTTGGCAATCGTACCCGGTGTTAATTATACTGTCGCCCGGTTTATCCGAAGGTAAGTTTATACTTAAGGCACTGTAACAGAAAAGCCTGCGCTTAAGTCGCAGGCTTTTGCTTTATGGGGTAATATAGTTAGTTGGAAATTAATTTCAGTACTCCTAAAATGTCTGCTCTGTTATCCTTTGTGGTTAACTCTTTTTTCTGTGAGCGGCTTAAAGTGCTGCGGTTGGTTTGGAACAACCTTTCGCTCTACATAAGAGGCAACAGGTTCTTCTGTTTGTTCTAAAGGCGATTTTTCAGCATTCCCTGATAAAAAACTCTCCTGCCAATGCAATGAAAGCACTGCCAACACCAGTAGTGTTACAGTCAACATCATCTGAAGGTTCTTCCGCAAAGTCATAGCCACTAGTTTAAGAGATTTTAAGTCGACGGGCTGCTAAGCATCGTCGTTGAACAAATTTAAAAACTTTAT
>NZ_JBHTLD010000178.1:0-10621 GCF_042678745.1 Pontibacter rugosus
CAATAATATAAAAGCTTATGTATAGAAATATTCAAATAGCACGTAGTGTAGAAGTGAATTGATAAATTATGCTTGTGAAAATAAAAGAAGAAAAATCAAAAACTGTAGCAAAACGTTGGCTCTGGGCAATTTACTCTTTTGTGATCCTCGCTTTGTTGCTGTTTGCATTGGTGCTTTTTGCAGATAATTGGTTAGCTAACAAGTTACAGAGTACAGTCAAAGAAAAGTCGCATGGGGTTTATACCTTACATATGCAGGATGTACACCTCAGGCTGTTTGCCGGTGAAGTTCGTTTAGATTCTGTTCGTCTTCATCCAGATATAGATAAGTGGAAACAACTACCGGATAGCTCCCAGATGCAGATGTTGTATAAGGTAGAGGTAGAAAGTATCAGCTTAAACGGTATAAATGTATGGAACCTGATATCAGATAATCCAATTAAACTAGGCCTGCTGCACGTACAAAAGCCAGAGCTAATAGCTTATCGAATGAAACCTAGCGTAGATAAGAGTGATGCTCCCTTACATACACAGGTGCCTAAGCGATTGCAAGGTTTTAAGCTTGACTCCGTTAGAATAAGTTCTGCTAACTTATTCTTTAAAAGTAGCAACGAGAACAGCTACAATGATATGGCTATGTTAGGCTTTAACTTGAGCGCAGGCAAGATAAGCCTCGACAGTGCCTCTTACCAGGACGACTCAAGGTTGATGTATGCCAAAAGTGTAGTAGCGGATGTGGATGAGAGTAATTTCCTTACCGAAAAGGGCTTTTACCGTATAAAAACGTCATCTGTTTCCATGAGCTCGATCAGCGGTAGGTTGGAAATAAAAGATGTAAAGCTGGTGCCGCTGTATAGCGCTGCAGAAATGTCTGAAAGAGCAGGAGAAGTAGTAACATGGATGGAAGCTGATGTACCTTCTGTCACTGTAGAACAAGTTGACTTCAATGCTTTAGCGAAACGTTCGGATTATATAGCTCATGCTGTACTAATACAGTCTCCCGCTTTATATGCTTTTGCAGATTATGAACATTATGAGAGGAAAGGGACCAAAGCGTTGCCGCATCAATTGGTACAGGATATGAAAAAAGCATTAGCGATAGACTCTATCCAGGTAAAAGGCTTTAACCTAAAATATGAAGAAATAGCCGAAGGTGCTAACAGTAAAGGCTCTATTACTTTTGAAAATTCCGATGTGCTAATCACAAATTTGTCTAACTTACCAGAGCGAATTTCAAGAGAACATCCTGCAGTAGTACACGCCAGTACAAAAGTACAGGGTAAAGCGCCTTTAGACTTTACAATTCATTTACCATTGCTAGATAAAAACTCCTACCACAGAATTTATGGTTCTATAGGTGCTTTTAAACCAGAAATATTCAATTCTATTATCGAGCCATCTGCCTTTATAACAGTAGAGCATGGGCAGGTGCATAGTGGTAAATTTGATATGGAGTTAAATGCTTCAAAAGCGACAGGTAGTATACTTATACTTTATAATGACTTTGAAGTGGAACTGCTATCTAAAAAAGAGGATGTGCGTCAAACACTGGGAAATGAAATCGTTTCTGAAGTTATTAATTGGGTTGCGATAAAAAAAGAAAATACGGGTGACTCTCCACGCGTAGGGAAAATCAGTACAAGCAGAAACCCCAACAGGTCTATGTTCAGTTACTGGAAAGACGGCCTTGGAGATGGAATCTTATCAAGTTTAGGTTTATAGAACTCATTCAAAGCGTTAAGTTGGATGCCTTTCAATCTACAATGAGGCGAGGTATGTTTACTGGTAATCGTGTTAGTAACTCATAATTAAGCTGCGTACTAAGTTCTCCAAAAGAGGCTACAGTAATGCTTTCTGATCCCTGAACGCCTAATAGAACAACCTCCTCATGTTTCTGCACATCCGGTATATCCGTAATATCTACCATCATTCCATTCATGTTGATGGTGCCTACAACATTAGCACGAACACCTTTAATCAGGACATGGCCCAGATTGCTAAGATTCCGGCTATATCCCCAGGCATATCCTACAGGAACAATCGCTAAAGTCATGTCTCTTGGAGCTTGGAAGGAGGTGCCGTAACCAATGTACTCCCCGTGGCTTACGTGTTTGATAGCCATGACATTGCTTTTCCAGTTTATAATGCGCCGTAGCGGGTCTATCTTTTCCTCCTGCTGACTTATGTACTGGCGAAATGTTTCGGGGCTAGGCCAGAAGCCATATTGCATAATGCCGATTCTTACCATATCATAGTGCGTTTCAGGATACGCCACCATAGCAGCAGAACAGGCTGTATGAAGCTGTGCTGGTGTAAGGCTATTCCTTTTAAGTTGCTGTACCTGCTGTTTAAAACTTGCAACTTGTGCCATTATCCGCTCATGGTTTTGATAACTTTCAGCGCCAGCAAAATGAGTACAAACTCCTTGTAAGGAAATATAATCAGAAGCATTTATTAAGCTATTTATAGTTTGAGGCAACTCTGAAGATTCAAACCCTGTTCGGTTCATGCCTGTCTCTACCTCAATATGCACCTTAGCTTGCTTGCCTAACTTTTTAGCTACTTTAGTGGCTTCTTCCAGCCTATCTATATCAAAAACAAAAAACTCAATATCGTTTGCTATAGCCCATTCCAGTGCTTCGTTACCTATATATCCCATAATCATCAGTGTGGTAGGTTTAGGTAGTGATTGCAGAAGCCTTTCCGCTTCATCAGCGCTGAAAACAGAGAAGTGCCTTATACCACTTGCCTGTGCCAAGGGAGCGAATTGCTCAATGCCATGGCCGTAGGCATTGCCTTTGATAACCGAAGAAAGTTGTACGTTAGGGCCGATTATCCCTTTAATGAAATGGATGTTGTTTTGAAGTGCAGATTTACTTATCTCTATATAAGAGCTATGAAGCATAAATTAATGTTTATTCAATATGATATGAATGATTTCATGAAAAAGTGAGGCTCCAGTAGGTATAATATCATCAGGAAAGTCGTAATCAGAGTGATGAAGCTGCGGCTGTTCTAAACCTGATCCTATTCCAAATAAGGCTCCCTTGTAAGTAGCTGTAAAGTGGCCAAAGTCTTCCGACCATCTGAATGGCTTTAAAGCTTCCTGCCATTCTAGGCTAAGTTTATCTGCTGCCTGTGTCACAACTTGTACGGCTTCAGCATGGTTTACAGTAGCCGGGAATTCTTCTACAAATTTTATAGTACACTGCAAACCGAATTTCTCTGCTTTTTCCTTTGCAAAACGAGTAGCCAGCTGTCTGAGTTTCTCCAGGTCACTATTTTGATAGGAGCGGAGGGTAGCCATAAGGGTGGCAAAACCGGGATTGGTGCCAAAAGCTACTTCACCTAGTCTTGCGTGTATAATTGTTAGCAGGGTTAGGTCCTGAAATTGTTCTTTCTGTCGAGTTATTTGCTCAAAAGCCAGCATAACCTCTGCCATTGCCTGTCCTGGGTTGAGCCCGTTTTCAGGCTCAGCCGCATGAGATGGTTTCCCCTGCAACTCTATTATCATACCTGTTGATGCTGCTGCAAAAACTTCGTTCCTTACGATAACTTTATGCAAAGCAACTCCCGGTAGGTTGTGTAAGGCAAAAACATAATCAGGGTTGAGTTGCTGAAATCGCTCGTCTTGCAGTACATTCCTTGCGCCAGCTCCTGTTTCTTCCGCTGGTTGGAAGAGTAAAATTACTTTTCCCCTTTCGTGCTTATCTTGATGCAGAAGGCTTCCGAGTGCTGCAAGTATAGCCATATGCCCATCATGCCCACACTTGTGGCCTATACCTGGCATGACAGATTTATGCGGCAGGTTTTCATTTGTCTCTTCAATAGGCAACGCATCTAGCTCTGCTCTGAACAATATGGTTGGGCCATCAATCTTCTTCCCGTAAAAAATGGCAGCTACGCCGGTTCCACCAACTTGCGTGTGAATCTCATCAGGTTGATAGCGTTTGATGAAATTTACTATTTGAAGTGCTGTCTTTACTTCCATGCCTGAAAGCTCGGGGTAGGTGTGGAGCGTTTGGCGTAAAACAAGTAGGTCTGATAAGTCTGGTATCGTAGGTTGGTGCATATTCAAAGAGTTTAATCTGGAAGCGGTGCAACTTCTTTAAGATACGAATTCTGCAAAGATTGTTATCTTATAGGAGGGTTAGGAATTATCCTTTGCGCTGCGACCTGCCTGTAACGGTAACTGGCTTATGGCTTTGAATGATTCCTGGCGCTGTTGCACTAAAGCTGATTTGCCATTTAGTAGTGCAGGTAAGGTAGCTCTAAAAATATTTAAGTTATCTAACTTTAATAAATGTTTGAACAGCGGTACAAGGATTGAAGCTTCCGGTATTGGGAAAAAAAGAAGGCCCTTGTTCCTGATTTTGGAACAAGGGCCTTCTGATGCAATGATTAAAATTAACCTAAATCGGCTTGCAATTGAATCACAACCTGATTCAGAACATCTGTAAGCAGATCGATATTTTGATTTACAGAGGCAATATCTTCTTGTGTTTTAGCACCACTCTCAATCTCACGAACCACCTCTTTTACTTTGTCAATACGCATGGTATCTATGGTAGGCTTTAACTTATGTGCGGCTGCACTTACCCCCATCCAGGAAGCCTCGGCACGCTTCTGGTGCATTTCGGCTAAGGTTGACGGTACTGTATCTATAAAAAGCTGCTTTGTTCTTTTTATGAATGCCTCATTACCTCTCGACATTTTCTCTAGAAGCGATAGGTCATAAAGAGGAGAGTTATGGATTTCTTGCATGGTATTTATGGCTGTTTCTGAATTATTCACTGAATTCTGCTGCTTTTTAGACGGCAACAGTGCGGATATTTTCATGAACAGCTTTTCTTCCTCGAATGGCTTTGAAACATAATCGTTCATGCCAGCACTTATGTACTTTTCTGCGTCTCCCTTCAAAGCATTTGCAGTAAGTGCTATGATAGGTACATTGGCTTTAGCCTTATCAGAAAAATCTCTAATAAACTGTGTGGCATCTATTCCGCTGAGCTCTGGCATCTGAATGTCCATTAAAACAACATCATACTGCTTCTGCTCTGCCAACTCAACTGCCTCACGTCCATTCCTGGCGACATCAACTCGTGCTCCCCATCCTTCCAGGATAGACTGTGCGAGAAATATGTTCACTTCATTATCCTCTGCAAGTAAAACATCAATCGTGCCAAGGCTACTAAAGTCAATTTCATCTTCTACCATTTCTGGCTCTGCTTCTGTCGATTTTGGATAAGTAATTATAAACTTAAATGTGCTTCCCTGTTTCTCCTGGCTTTCAACCCATATTTTACCGTTCTGCATTTCAACCAGATTCTTGGATATGTTCAGGCCTAGTCCGGTACCACCGTATTTTCTAGTGATGCTGGAGTAAGCTTGGGTAAAACCTTCAAATATATATTCTACTTTAGATTTAGGTATGCCTATGCCTGTGTCAGCAACTGAAAACTCTAATTCCAGGGCTTCATCTGTCTCACCTAAAATCTGGTAGCTAAGTATAATGCTGCCTTCTTCTGTAAACTTAAGTGCGTTGTTTAGCAGGTTCAGTAAAATCTGATTCAGACGATATGGATCACCTATCAGAAAGGGCTGAGACAGCTTTGCCGGCTGCAGGATGTAAGCAATCTCTTTTTCCTCCGCTTTATAGATGAATGTTTGGTAAGCTGCTTGTACCGCCTCTGTGAGATTAAAAGTAATCTCTTCAAGATCAAGTTTTCCTGCTTCTATTTTAGCAATATCCAAAATATCGTTGATCACGACTAATAAGTTGTCAGCAGATTGTTGGATGATATTGAGGTAGTTATGCTGTGCCCTGTTTAGTTCTGTCTTTCGCATAAGACCAGCCATACCAAGTATACCATTCATAGGAGTTCTGATTTCATGGCTCATATTAGCCAGGAAATTCTCCTTTACGCGCGCAGATTCTTCTGCAGCTTCTTTAGCCTGCTTCAGCTGCTGCTCTGTACGCATCCGGTCAGTTATATCCTGCGCAATACCTATTATGTAGGGAGCTACACCAGGCTCTTCCACCTTATAGTTTTGGTAGTATAGATACCGTTCCTCTTCGGCTTTATTGAGTAAAGTAAGCACTCCGTCTAATAAGTTCTTATCGTCAAACTGATTGAGATAAGCATCGAAATTGTCCTGGTGATGCTTTGGGAAAAACTCGTATAAAGAATGACCAACCATTTCATCAACGGTATAGCCTAACATGTTCACCAGATAGGGGTTAACAGACAGAATTATACCATCAAGATCGTGTGTACAGATATAAGCCTGACTATAATTTATCAGATCACGGTACTTCTTTTCATTCCTTTTGATGGTTTCATCTGCCAAGCGCCTGGAGGTAATATCCCTTACTGATGCTTGTAACTTAGTAATCTCACCCTGTTGGTTGATGATAGGTTTAACATTAGTTTCCACCCAGATTTCTGTACCATCACTACGTTTTACCCTGTGCTCAATTGTAGCGTTCACCTTGTTTTTTAAGGCTTTATGGTATCCCCGCTCAATTACAAAATTTAAATCATCAGGATGGATTACTTCTTTAGGCAAGATAGTTAGCATTTCCTCCTGCTTATAACCTAATACTTCTTCAACGGCTTTAGATATATATATGTAAGACGTATCAGGGTTATGCAAGCTGATCATATCACGTGAGTTTTCAGACAACAGGCGGTGCAACTCTTCACTGTTTTGAAGGTTTTTGTTCGCCAAGCGCTGTTCTGTCACATTGGTAGAAATGCCAAGTACATGCACCTGTCCGTTACTGGATATGATAGGTTTCTTAGTGGTGTTAAACCACAATACTTCCCCGGTCAAAGTAGTGAATCGCTCCTGTATTTTTACTTCACAATTTTCCCTTATTACCTGTTGATCGGTTTTTAAGTAAAAAAGCGCTTCTTCTCTGTTAGAGTGAATATCAAGTTCGTTTGCACCTACAAGTTCCTCTAGAGATCTGTTGAACAATCGGGAAAACTCCTGGTTGGCCATGATAAAGTTACCAAAGCCATCCTTAACGTAAATAAGGCTTGGGCTAGCATCTAAAACTTGCCTGATGAATTCATTTTTCTCCTGAACCTCCAGGTGTACCTTTTTCTCCTCCGTTACATCATTAATGATGGCGAGAACTTCAGTTTCACTATACTTTAAAATTCTGCTTTCGTAGTGCTTTAAGCCATCAGGAAAATCAATTTCATACTCTGCTTTTTCATACAAACCAGTGGCAAGTACTTTACCTATCAAAGACATTATCTTCGTTGCCTGCTTCTCTGGCAGAGCTTCTGCCACACGCTTTCCAAGCAACTTATCTTTGGGAATCAGCAGGTGCTGCTGATCTGCATTTTTCATATCTAAATAAACACCATCAGCATTGATGATGAACATCAGATCTGGTATAGCGGCTAAAATAGCAGAGTTTTTAGCCTCACTTGCTAGAATTTCTTCTTGTGCTCTTCTTAAATCTGTAATAGTAAGACCATGGGCGATTACTAACTGTACTTCCCCATTAGGACCAATTACAGGGTTTAACCTCCTTAGATGATAAGTATAGGCGCCATCTTTTCCCTGCAACTTCTCTTCAAACTCAAGCCTGTATTTATCTTTGAGAACTTGGTGTAAATGCTTCCCCCGGTGCTGCATTCGCTCTACAGGTATATTTTTGTAGCGACTGTAGTCCTCGTTGGTCTTGCCTATTAGCCATGCGCGCAGCTGCGCATCCTGAACAGCCGCTGGGTTAAGGTATAAAAACTGCAAATCGCTGTTATAAACAGCTACATCAGATGGAATATGGTTTAGGATAGATTCATAAAAATCTTTTTGGCGCTGTAGCTCCTGACTTTGTTCCCGTACTTTTGTTACATCCTCTGCAGAACCGATTACCTGTTTTACCTGTCCGTTTTCCTTCCGCTTGAAAACGCTTTCCCGGCAATGGAGGTACTTTAAAGATCCGTCTTTGCAGTTAACTAAATACTCGATCTCTGATATCTCACCATCTTTGGCAGACATGATAGAAGCCACTTGATTGTCAAGCTTATGCTTATACTCTTGTACCACTATGGACGACATGAACTGTCCGCCCAAAAGATTTAAATCTTTTCTATTATATCCAAGCACACTCTCTACCTGCTCGTTCAGATAGATACATTGATCATCATCTATATCATAGATATAGACTACATTGGGAATAGTGCGCGCTATGTTGCGAATAAAATTCTGACTTTCCTTTAGGGCCACTTCTGCCTGTCGCCTTTCAGTGATATCAGACATGTAAATGTTAAAATAGCCTTTTTCAGGAATAGGTATGATGAGGTTGTAATAGTGCCTTTTGGCAATATGGGATTCAAAATAAGATTGCTGTGGTTTTGCAAGCAGGTGAAGGCTATTAATGTGCATCAGCAGAAGACGCTTTAGTACAGAAATACGCTCTTCTCTAACTTTATGAAAGAGGAAGTCATGGCCTGCACGGTTTCCTGCCACCAAATTGTTATCAAATGATAGTCGTAGAACAGGATTAGGGTATTCTTCCTGTAACTCCGACTGTAGTTCGACTATACTTTGCTTCTGACGCTTTGTTGTTACTTCACGATATAACCAGGCTATACCTAACGGCTGAACATCCTGGGTGATAACCACATTTTCACGTTCTATCACTATTCCATTTGGAAGGACAGTCTCGTCAATGTTTAAATTAAATTGAAGTACTTCGTGGTGTGGGCGAAGGTAGGAGAGAAGCGTTTCGCGCTCCAGATCTTTTATATTAGTGCCTATATATAAATCAACTGACTCTTTTAATCCAAAAAGCTCTTTAAATGCTTCGTTTATTCCGGCTATTTTGCCTGCACTATCTACAATAGCACCGGCATACTTCAAGTTTTGTAACAACCAGCAATGTTGAAGAGAGCAAGAAAGGCTTTCTTCTTTGGACGCAGTATCTACCTTTCTTAACTTTTCAAGTTCACGAAGTCGCACTGTTGCTAACTCTTCTGCAGCCATCCTAGCCTGGCGCTCTTCCTCTAACTGCCGTCGCAGAGATTCCTGTGATAAGCTTACTTCCATCTATATTAAAAGAGGCCTGAGATATAAATCCAAATGTCTGAAACAACTTGATAACGCTCGAAACACAAAGAACAGGAGTTGTAAAAAGGGATGCTCCTGTTATAGTAGAACTTTCTGTTATAGTAGAGTTATTAGCTAAGCAAGTTAATGCTTTTAAGAATTAGTTGTTAGCTCATTATTCTGGATCATACGATAAATAGTAGATTTTCCAATATCCAGTTTGTCAGCAACCAAAAGAACATTGTTATCATACTTATCTAAAAAGCGTTGGATAATGGCTGTAGTATATTCCTTGAGTGATCGTTCCTCTGCCAGAAAATCTTTATCGTTGCTGTTTGCGCTTAGGTTTATATCGCTCGCTTTTATGATGTCATCATCCGACATAACAACGGCAAGTTCTACAACTGCCTTTAGCTCACGCACGTTTCCCGGATAAGAGTGGGAGAGGAGTTTCTCCTGGGCATCAGCACTGAGTGATTTTTTACCTAAATCATTCTCACGGGCAAAAGCTTCCATAAAAGATTTTGCCATAACCAGAATGTCAGGCCCACGCTCGCGTAAAGGAGGCAGGTTAATAGTCAACCCTAAGAGGCGATAGTAAAGATCTTCTCTAAAAGTACCTTTTTTTACTTCCTCTGCCAGATTTTTGTGTGTAGCCACAATAATACGCACGTCAACAGGCACTATGCTGTTACCTCCAACACGTGTTATTTCTTTTTCCTGAAGCACACGCAGTAGCTTTGCCTGTAAGCTAATGTCTAATTCTCCTATTTCGTCAAGAAAAATGGTTCCTTTGTTAGCTTCTTCAAACTTTCCGAGTCTGCGAGCTACCGCACCCGTAAATGCTCCTTTCTCATGTCCAAAAAGCTCACTTTCAATAAGCTCTTTAGGTATGGCTGCTACATTTACTGCTACATAAGGCAGCTTTTTCTTTGGGCTATTGTAATGCACTGCTTTAGCCACCAGTTCCTTGCCTGTGCCTGTTTCACCGGTTACTGATACAGTAATATTTGTTTTAGCAGCTTTATCCATCATTGTGAATACCTTCTTCATCGCATCGCTACTGCCAATGATGAAGTTGCTAAAATCGTACTTCTGTCCGATTTCTTCCCGAAGCTGGTCAATCTCCTCGCGAAGCGAAACGTTTTCCCTTATTTTATTTATCGTATTCCAAAGGCGCTCAGGGGTATCTTCGTCTTTAACGATATAATCATAAGCACCTTTTTTAAGCAAATCAACGGCAGTGGCTACATCCTCCTGTCCTGAAATAACAACAACTTGTGTATCAGGATTGAGCTCTTTAATTTTTTTAAGAACCTCTGCGCCATTTTTGTCCGGCAATGAGTAATCCAGCGTTACTACATTTGGCCGCTGATACATATTGCTAAGACAGTCTTTGGCAGAATGAAACTTCTTAAGTTCGTAATCTGGGTTTAAAGATAAGTTGTACTCCAGAAGCTCGCTGTACCAGACATCATCATCTAGAATAAATATTTTGAAAGGTGTGTTCTTCATCAGTTTGTTTACTGCAGTTTAATGGCTGGTAGCAC
>NZ_JBHTLD010000179.1:0-10633 GCF_042678745.1 Pontibacter rugosus
AGCATTACCGTTATAAATTTAGAATAGGTTTTTGGCAGCACCCTCTGCGGAAAGCAGTCAACGCTTAAGTAGTCCATAACCAGATTCTTAAAATCTGTTTTCACAATAGTATATGTTATTTTCAAACACGAAAGCACACTTCAAAAATAAGCTGAATTACCTTCTTGGCTGTTTTAGTGCCCTGCTGCTTCTATCATCCTGCGAGGATCCAAATGAACTTGGTTTAGGACTGGTAGAGGATAATATCCAAGGCAAGTTTATCGATACTCTTTCTATAGATGTATCCACTGTATTGCTGGATTCTATCGCAACATCAGGAACAGGTGGTTTGCTGGTCGGGCAGTATACCGACCCAAACGCAGGTACGCTCAAAGCCTCTACCTTCTTTCAGCTTGGGTTAGGCTCCACATGGACACTGGCTGCTGATGCCACGTATGATTCCCTGCGCCTGGTTCTCAATACATCAAGTAATTATTATGGCGATACTACAAAAGCAATAACCTTTACTGCTAATGAAGTAACGTCTGCGCTTGCAGCCAGAACCTTGTCTCCGGTGTTCCCAAATGAACAGCCAAGGTCTTTGTTTTACAGCGCCAGCGCCCTTTACAACACAAGTAAAGTATTGGTTGCTCCTACAGCTCTGACAACTTTCTCGTTTTTGCCAAGGCCAGTACGAAAAGATACGCTTCTAGTACCTCTTTCTGATGAGCTGGGCAGGCAATGGTTTGCTCTTCGTAAGGCAGGTGACACGAAGCTAACAGACAATACAAGTTTCCAATCATACTTTAAGGGGCTAAGCCTCGCTCCGTTAGAGGGCAGTGCAGTAGCTAGTTTTCCTGCAGCATCTACTGTTGTGCGCCTATACTATTCAGAAACAGTGAGTGGTGCTAAAGTAAGTAAGGTGCACGATTTTCCGATAGTTAACTCCAGTTTACAGTTTAATAAGTTTGAGAACGATTTTACTGGTAGCCCACTTGCAGGAATTGTGAGGGGAGAGGAGTTACCTGCAGCGGCAGCAAATGGCGTGGGTGTGGCACAAGCTGGGAGCGGTTTGATGATCAAGATTGAAATTCCTTACTTAAACCGCCTGAAAGAGCAGCTGAAAGCAGAATTTGTTAATCATGCTGTTTTGATCGTAGAGCCTCTTCAAGGAGCAACAACCACTAATCCCTATCCGGTACCAAGTGTACTGAACCTGTATAGAACAAATGAAAATAATGTTCCTTACGCTACAGTTAATGCCAACTATACGGCTGGCAGCAATGTGCCACCGCTTGCCGCTGGATTTAATAAAGATGCAGGTACCAACGGCCGCTATGAGTTTATCATTACGCAGTATATAGTTGACAAATTGAAAGATGAGCGTTTAGGTTCTGACAATGCGTTATTTATTGCCCCGGCTTCTTCTGCATACCAAAGCAGTGTCGGCCGATTGGTGGTAGGAGCGCAGCGTATTAAATTAAAAGTTTACTATACTACAATTAAATAAGATCGGTAACATGAAAAACCTTTTTAGGAACATGCGTCTTTTATCGGCCTTAGCTTTAGTGCTTTCGATATGCGTTTTAACCTCTTGTGATAGTGAGGACGAGCTAGTGATAGGGGAGTGGCAACCGCGTGCAGACTTTGCCGGTGTGGCCCGTAGCAGCGCCGTATCTTTTGTGATTGATGGCAAAGCATATGTTGGTACCGGCTATGACGGCACCAAGCGTTTACAAGATTTCTGGATGTATGAGCCAAACGCGAATACCTGGACAAAGATTGCAGACTTTCCGGGAGAGGCACGTAGTGCTGCGGTAGCATTTTCTGCTAACGGTAAAGGCTATGTGGGTACGGGCTATAACGGCTCTAACTATTTAAATGATTTTTACGAGTATACGCCATCCTCTAATACCTGGACCAGAGTTGCAGACCTTCCTGCTTCAGCCCGTTTTGGAGCTGTTGCCCTGTCGTTTAGCAATAGCGGCTATGTAGGTGCTGGATATGATGGAACATACCTGAAGGACTTCTGGATGTACAATGCAGAAGAAGATAACTGGGTGGCTCAACAAGAAATGTCTGGAGCTCGGCGCCTAAATGGGTTTGCTTTTGTGGCGAATGGAAAGGGATATATAGGAGGAGGTATAAACAATAACGTTTATAATACTGACCTGATAGAGTTTGACCCGGCGACAGGTGCTTGGAGAAATTTAAAGACTCTGAGTACCACTGACCGCAGTGGGGGAGAATTCCCTGTTTTCAGTGCTGGATCACTTATGGGCTCGTTTTCTGTAGGAAGCAATGGATATCTAGTGAATACAGGTGTAAACAGTGCAGCAAATACATTAGAGTTACAAGTTTGGAAGTTTGACCCTGCAACCGATACCTGGACACAGCTACGCAAATTCAGAGGGCCAACAAGAAGCAGTGCAGTTGGTTTTGGAATTGGTGACAAAGGTTATTTCGGCCTCGGTATGAATACGCTGGACTTTAAGAAAGACTTTTGGTCATTAGACCCTGCTGTTGCCAATAAAAAATAGCCTGTCATACAGGCATAAAAAAACAGGCTGGCTCTTTGAGTCAGCCTGTTTTTTTATGCCTGCTTGCAACTGCCGGGTAGCTTGTAGGGTCTTATAGTTGAGTTCCTGGCAAGTTGTAGCAATGTGCCTGAAGCTTTAGAGTATATAGAGGCGCAAGTATAGCCATGCTGCACAAAGGAGTTAGAAGGAGACTAATTTTTTCTGTAATATGCACTGAAGCCTGTTGCCTTGCAGCAGGTTTTTTTACGTGTAAAGCTTTTTCCGAGCGCTGCCGTACAGCACTGTATAACTATAGCAGCAGGCTAAACTAACTACTGGTTTTAAATGTTATAGTTTATCTTTACTACTCCGTAAAATAGACGAATGGATTTTAAGCTAACATCAGAGTTTCAACCTACCGGCGACCAGCCGAAAGCCATAGCCCAACTGACCGAGGGTGTAAATAACGGTGAACCTGCACAAGTGCTGCTTGGTGCCACTGGTACCGGTAAAACCTTTACGATGGCGAACGTCATCAAAAACACAGGCAAGCCTACCTTGGTGCTTTGCCACAACAAGACACTGGCCGCCCAGCTGTACGGAGAGTTCAAGCAGTTCTTTCCGGAGAATGCAGTGGAGTATTTTATCTCTTACTACGATTATTATCAGCCGGAGGCATACATTGCCTCTTCAGACGTTTTTATAGAAAAGGACCTGCAAATTAACGAAGAGATTGAGAAGCTGCGTCTGCACACAACCTCTGCTTTGCTCTCTGGTCGCCGCGATATTGTGGTGGTGGCATCGGTAAGCTGTATCTATGGTATAGGTAACCCGGAAGAATTTGGCAAAAACGTAATGCACCTGGCACCGGGGCAGCGCTACAGCCGCAACAACCTGCTTTATACATTCGTGCAGATACTTTACAGCCGCACTGAAGCAGAGTTCACACGTGGAACATTCCGAGTGAAAGGCGATACAGTAGATATTTACCCAGCTTATGCTGACTTTGCCTACCGCCTGTACTTCTTCGGGGATGAGCTGGAAGCCATTCACCGTATTGATCCTGAATCCGGCAAAAAATTAGCGGAGGAGCAGGCAGTGACGCTGTACCCGGCCAACCTCTTCGTGACTGGCAAAGACACGTTGAACCAGGCTATCCACGAAATCCAGTACGATATGGTGGCGCAGAATGAATATTTTCTGAAAGAAGACAGACCAGCCGAGGCGAAGCGCATCAAGGAAAGAACTGAATTTGACCTGGAGATGATCCGTGAGTTAGGCTACTGCTCCGGCATCGAGAACTACTCCCGCTACTTCGACCGTCGTGCACCTGGTGCCCGCCCGTTCTGCTTGCTGGATTATTTTCCGGATGATTTTCTGATGGTGATTGACGAGAGCCATGCTACGCTGCCGCAGGTACGCGCCATGTGGGGCGGCGACCGCTCCCGTAAAGTGGCCCTAGTGGAGTATGGCTTCCGTTTGCCAGCCGCCATGGACAATCGCCCGCTTACCTTTAACGAGTTTGAGAGCCTGATGCACCAGGTGGTTTTTGTGAGTGCTACGCCCGGCGATTACGAAATTCAGAAATCAGAAGGTGTCATTGTAGAGCAGATTATTCGACCAACTGGCTTACTGGATCCTGAAATAGAAATCAGGCCAAGCACCAACCAAGTAGATGACCTGCTGGATGAGATTGACGAGCGCGTAAAAACGGGTGCACGTGTACTAGTGACGACGCTGACAAAACGTATGGCCGAAGAGTTGGCTAAGTACCTGGAGCGCCTCAACATAAAAGTAAAGTACCTGCACTCCGAAGTGAAGACGCTGGACCGCGTGGAGATCCTACGCGAGCTGCGCCTGGGGATTATCGATGTGCTGATAGGGGTGAACCTGCTGCGTGAAGGTCTTGACTTACCAGAGGTGAGTTTGGTGGCGATACTGGATGCCGATAAAGAAGGCTTCCTGCGCGACCAGCGTTCCCTGATTCAGACGATGGGCCGCGCCGCACGTAACGACAAAGGCAAAGTTATCATGTACGCCGACCGAATGACAGGATCAATGCAACGGGCTATAGATGAGACCAACCGCCGCCGCGACACGCAAATTGCCTATAACATAAAACATGGTATCACACCACGTACCGTTATCAAATCAAGTGATGAAATTTTCCAGCAGACTTCGGTAGCTGATGCGAAGAAGAGGGATGTGAAAATGTATGCCGGACCAGAAGAAGTCTCGATGGCTGCTGAACCGGTGGTGCAAATGATGAAGCGCGATGAACTGGAAAAGCTGATTAAGAAAACAGAGAAGCAGATGGAAGCCGCCGCCAAAGATTTAGACTTCCTGCAGGCAGCCAAGTATAGAGATGAACTGGCAGACCTGCGTAAGCTACTCAAGTCTAAGCGCGACTAATTAGCTTTGGTTTAAATTCAGAAACAGAAAAGCAGATGCCATAACGTATCTGCTTCTCTGTTTCTGGCCTATGATAAGTATAACCTCAGGTGCTGTTTATTGTAGTTGCTGAAAATCCTGTATCTTATGTGTTTGTTGTGAATCGTTTTATAAAACCAATATGATTAGAAAAATATTACCCTTTTGCTTCCCTGCCATACTTGGGATGCTTGGCGCCTGTGGTTCAACCAAATCAGAAACAGCCGATACTACCTCTGAGTCCGTGGACATTCTCTCAACAGAAAGCTATGGTGCGTATCTGTCTGAACTGGCTTCTGATGATCTGGAAGGTCGAAAGCCTTTTACCAGCGGCGAGAAGAAAACACTAGCCTACCTTGAGCGGGAGTTCAAGGAGCTTGGGCTGGAGCCTGGAAATGGTGATAGCTATTCTCAAGAGGTGGCTATGGTAGATATTCGCACTATCCCCAGCACACGCATGACGGTAACGGGTAAAGGCAAAACGTTTGAGTTGGAAGGCCGTGAAGACTATGTGCTCTGGACAAGGAGAACAGACCCAAGTATAGACATCAACAACAGCGAACTTGTTTTTGCAGGTTTTGGTATTGTAGCACCCGAGTATAACTGGAATGACTATGCCGGCCTTGACGTGAAAGATAAAGTAGTGCTGATCATGGTAAACGACCCCGGGTTTTATGAGCAGAAGCAGGATGTGTTTAAAGGCGAAGCCATGACCTACTATGGCCGCTGGACCTATAAGTTTGAAGAAGCTGCAAGACAAGGAGCCAAAGGCTGTCTGATCATCCATAATACAAAACCTGCAGGCTATGGCTTTGAAGTGGTGCAAAATAACTGGAATACCTCTAAGCTATACTTAGATCCTAAAGGAAAAGAAACTTACAAATGCGCAATCGAGGGTTGGGTAACAGATGAAACAGCCCAGCAGTTATTCGGGGCTGCCGGAATGGACTATGCCGCCGTCACAGCCAATGCATCAAAGCCAGGAGCCAAACCACAGCCAATGGGTATCAGCGTAAGCACATCGCTTAAGACCAATGCTACTTATGATAAGAGCAACAACTTTGTAGCCAAGATTACCGGCAGCAAGTACCCTAACGAGGCCATTATCTACACTGCCCATTGGGACCACCTGGGCTATGGGAAAGCAGATGCAACGGGCGACAGCATTTATAATGGTGCTGTAGACGACGCAACAGGCGTAGCCGGCTTACTGGAAATAGCCAAAGCATTTAAAAGCGCATCAAACCAGCCGGAAAGAAGCATTGTATTCCTGGCTGTTACGGCAGAAGAGCAAGGTTTGTGGGGCTCTGCTTATTATGCCGAGAACCCGATCTTTCCGAAAGAGAAAACAGTGGCGAATATTAATATGGACATGCTCAACTCCTATGGCAAAACCAAAGATATTGTGCTGTATGGGCTAGGGCAGTCTGAGCTGGAGGAATACTTAACAGAGGAGGCGAAGCAGGCAGGCCGTTATATTGCTCCTGAGGCTAACCCGGAAGCTGGTTTATACTATCGCTCCGATCACTTCAACTTTGCTAAAATTGGGGTACCTGCATTGTTCATTGGCCCGGGCACAGACCACGTGGAACATGGCAAGGCATATGGGAAACAGAAACTGGATGAGTTCTTTGCTGAATATTATCATAAACCATCGGACGAAATGCATCCTGACCTGAAGCTTGACGGAGCCGTGGAAGATTTGACGCTGCTGTACAAGGTAGGTAAACGACTAGCTTTTTCAGGAGAGTGGCCCAAGTGGAAGGCAGGGTCTGAGTTTAAAGCCGCACGAGAAGCCTATATGAAGAAGTAGTCCCATCTGTTTAAAGTAAAATGCCGCTCCTGCAAATGTGTAGGAGCGGCATTTTTGTTTATTCCAGGAAAAGGATCTTATTCAGCAGTTATACTTCACATAGCTCTGAATTGCTTGAATAGTTTTACTTTTCAGACAGATACAGCTTCTTGATGCTGTATTGTTAGCAGACTGAGCTTGGTATACCTTGGATGGGGCTTTTCAAATATGGGTTTGAGAAAACTGAAACTTATACTTGAATAGGACAAGTAACAGGAGTTATATATACAGTCTTGTGAAGTTTAATTGTTAGATGGGCCAGTTCCTGCTCCTGGAAGAGCAGGAACTGGCCCATCTGAATTTTTCACAGTTTTATAGGTAGTGGAGGTAGTAGTCTGAAAGCTGGCGGCTTTATTGCCTGCTTCCGATAATAAGATGCAGAAAGTATGGCAGAGGTTGCACGAGGGATGAATATATTTTATACTTTAAGTATTTTAAATATAATTGTGCATCTGTTATTTTCGCTATATTTAGTAATCCTAATACAGGTAACCTAAACCTACCATGAATAAAATACTATGGAGCATGCTGCTGTTGGTTAGCATGTCCGCTGCTGTATCGGCTCAAAGTATAAGCGAAGCAAGTACAAAGTATAAGGCAAAAGAGTATAGAGTATCTGGAGAGATCTATACGAAGGTTTTTGCGCAGGGTAGAGGTAGTGCTACAGATTATTACAATGCAGCCTGCTCGTGGGCAATGGCTGGAGACAAAAAGAAGGCGCTGCTATACTTGCAACAGGCCATAAACAAAGGATACATCAACCTAAACCACCTGAAGAAGGACAATGATTTTAACAGCCTGCACCAGGAGAAGCGTTGGATTGCTTTGTTGAAAGGTTTGGAGAAAAAAGTAGCAGCCCTGGAAGCAAATTATAATAAGCCGCTTAAGGTCGAGTTGGAGCAAATTTATGCTAAAGACCAGGAGGTGCGGCAGGCGTTTGATGTAGCACTAAAGAAATATGGCAGCGAATCTAAAGAGACACAGCAGGTTCTCCAGAAAATTATCGAGGTAGATAAAGAAAATCAGGAATTAGTAGCTGCTATATTAGCTAAGCATGGCTGGCCCGGAAAAACAATGGTAGGACCACAGGCCAGCAATGCTGCTTTTCTGGTGGTGCAGCACTCTAAAAAAGAAGTGATGGAAAAGTGTTTGCCTTTGCTGCGAGAAGCGACAGCTATAGGAGAGGCAGATAAAAGCCAACTGGCGCTGGTGGAAGATAAAGTACGAATGTACAATGAGCAACCTCAGCTCTATGGCAGCCAACTGAAGGTAAACACAGTAACAGGAAAATACGAGCTTTACAAAATAGAGGACGAAGCTAACGTAAACAAACGCCGGGAGGAGATGGGGTTGGAGCCGCTACAAGATTACGTGAAAAGATTCGGAATTGATTATCAGGTGCCGCAGATAAAAACTGAAGAGTAAGAGACTGAAAGTATAAAGGCCGAAACAGGTTGGTAGTTTCGGCCTTTATACTTTAAAGCAGCAGTAAACCTTTCTCCCGAAGTTCAAACCAGGTTGGGGAGCTTATAAACTCTGCAAAGTTGAGGTGCCCATCAACAGGAAAGCTTTCTTCTAGTTGTTTAAATGTAACAGCCGTAATACTTTCTGCTGTTACCTTCTGTAGCGTATCCAGCAGCCATTGGCCTATCACAGCCGTGGTTTTTATCTGAAAATCTTCGCCTTTTTCAAAAAAAGTGAGCAGGCAGCGCTCGATGGTCTGGCCTTTTTTGGCAATCATGGTAAACTCTATCTCCGGAATACCGCCTAGCCACAGCACCCTGGCGTTACGGCGCTCCGCATCAGGTTTCTGCGGTTGCTGAATTGCTTTGTAAATCAGATCAGGGCGCAGCTTTACGCGTGGCACTTTAAAATCAAACCAGAACGAAAGCGGCTCCTCTAAGGCTACACCATGCATGTAGTTATAAATAGCCTTGGCCAATCCTTCGCCAAACATAGTATGGTCGGTGCCTTGCGGGTCCTCGTGCCAGAGGTCGTTGTTTGCAAAAAGCCCCTCTTCCGGACCTACTTTTACTACGCCATACTTTTCCGGGTTCTTACCAACAGGGCTGTGGGCCGTCATGCTAAACCGGTGCCAGTACCCCGACTGGATTACCCCGTTCAGAAACAGCTGCCGCACTACTTCCAAAGAGTCTATGGTTTCCTGGGCAGTTTGTGTCGGGAAACCATACATGAGGTAGGCGTGTACCATAATGCCCGCCTGGGTAAAAGCATCAGTTACACGGGCCACCTGGTCTATTGTTACGCCTTTCTCCATCAGTGCCAGCAGCCTGTCAGAAGCTACCTCTAAGCCACCAGATACGGCAATACACCCAGACGCAGCCAGCAAGCGGCACAAATCTGGGGTAAATGTTTTTTCGAAGCGAATATTGCCCCACCAACTGATCTTTACCCCACGCCGCAGCAGCTCAATGGCCATGTCGCGCAGTGGAGCGGGAGGGGCAGCCTCATCTACAAAATGGAAGCCCGTTTGCCCCGTCTGGGCAATAATTTGCTCCATACGGTCTACCAGCATAGTGGCAGGTGCCACATCGTAGCGGTTAATATAATCTAAGGTAATGTCGCAGAATGAGCAGCGTTTCCAGTAACAGCCATGGGCAATAGTTAGCTTATTCCAGCGGCCATCGCTCCAGAGGCGGTGCATAGGGTTTATTACGTCAATCACCGACAGGTAATCGTGCAGTTTGAGGTCGCTGTAATCCGGTGTTCCTACTTCTGTATGCGGAATATCGGGATCAGTGCTCCCGTTAATGTACTGCACTTCTCCACCAAGTAATAAGAAAGTACGCTGTAGCTGTTCCTGTTCCCGCTGTCCCTGCAGGTGCTCCAGCAGCCTCAGCCATGGGCCTTCGCCATCATCCAGCGTTATGTAATCAATATACTTAAAAAGGCGTGGCTCCCGCAGGCTGCGTAGTTCTGTGTTAGGGTAGCCGCCGCCCATCATGGTTTTTATGTGCGGATATTTTTCTTTGATAAACTTGGCCATGCGCAGGCCACCATATAAGTTGCCCGGGAAAGGAATGGAAAAGCCTACTATACTTGGCTGTACCTGTTGCAGTCGTTCGGCCAGCAGGTTTAGCAGCATTTCATCAACCAGGTTAGGCTCCAGTTGCAGCGCTTCTTCCATTGGGTCGAAGTGCGTGGCTGACATAGCCAGGCTATCGGCATAGCGGCTGAAAGCAAAGTATGGGCAGATGGTTTCTTTGATCAGGTCGCCGAGGTCTTCTAAGTATAAAGTAGCCAAATAGCGCGCTCGATCCGAAATGCCCATGCTGCCAAAGGCCCAGTCAATATCCTCTACCTGATCAAAGCGGGCAGCCTCTGGCAAAAACCGGCTGTAGCTGATCTGCTGTGCCAGCGTACTATCTTTATTCTGCAAAAAGCGGATAACCGGCTCAATCGTATTCAGGTATTCGCGCTTTAAGCGCAGCATGCGCAGGCTATTATCCGATAGCTCAAAATTGCCTAGCTCTATGGCCTCAAAAATCTGCTGAAGGCCCTTACGCGTGAACATCTGTAACACGAGCTCAATACCCATATCAGCCTGAGTTACCTGATAGCCCCGCCCTCCTAAAAAGCCTTTGATATAGGCTGTTGCCGGGTAGGGCGTATTGAGTTGTGTGAGCGGTGGCGTAATGAGCAGTATAGTAGGCTTATCCAAGGCAAATCAATTTAAAATTTACTAGTAGTGTGGCAGCAGGGCCAGAAGACAAAAGTACTGAATATGGTACACAATGTAATACCTGCCGCCTTTGCAACAGTTAAAGTATAGGCCTGGTTCACCTGAAACCTACAGCTGGTGAGTAGTATAAAAACATCTAAGTATAAAGCT
>NZ_JBHTLD010000180.1:0-10600 GCF_042678745.1 Pontibacter rugosus
TATTTTTATTGATTGGAAAATTTTTAATTTTTTAGCGTTATATTTACCACATTGTTAATTACAGCAAGTATAGGAGTTTATGAATTACGAAATTGACAATCTGGATAAGCAGATTCTGAGCCTGCTGATGCTGGATGTAATGCGCCCATATACAGACATAGCCAAGGAACTGGGTGTATCAGGCGGCACTATACATGTGCGAATGAAGAAGTTAACTGAAATGGGCGTAGTGAAAGGTGCGCACCTGCTGGTAAACCCATCGGCGGTTGGCTTTGATATTTGCGCTTTTATAGGTGTGTTTTTAGAGAAAGGCTCAGAGTATAAAGAAACGGTTGAGAAGATGCGGGAGATTCCTGAGATTGTGGAGTTGCACTACACCACCGGTTCCTACAGCATGTTTGCCAAAATAATCTGCCGCGACACGAACCACCTGCGCCGGGTATTGAACGAAAAACTACAACCCATTGAAGGAGTGCAGCGCACGGAAACACTTATCTCTTTAGAAGAAAGTATAAACCGCCAGATCATTATTGATTAGCTCCCAACAGAGTTACTACTATTTTACCCAAAGCCGCCTTGGCTTTATACCTGGAATTAAGTAAAAAATAAAAAGGCAGGAGCTTTCGCACCTGCCTTTTCCATTGTAGTATAACTTATACTTGAGACTTGCTACTTCAGCTTTGCCAGCGCATCGCGTAGCCTGCCCAGGGATGCTTTGATATCCTCAAGCGAAGCACCTCCTACCGATAACCTGAACCAGTTAAGATCTTTACCTGAGCCAAAGGCTGAAAATGGCACTACTGCCAGCTTTGCTTCATGCAGCACATAAAAGGTAATGTCCTGACTTGTCTCCAGCAGTTTCCCTTCCGGCGTAGTCTTACCCGCTAAATCCATCTGGGACGAAAGGTAGATCGCACCCATTGGCTCAATGGCATCCACAGCGTATCCATCTGACTTCAGCTCCTTGAATCCATTATACAGCACCGTCAAGCTTTCCTGCACCTTCGGCTTAAACTCGCTCATAAAGCTGTTTACCTCCTCTGGCTGCTGCAAAAACTCAGCAGTTGCCATTTGTTCAGCCTTAGGAGCCCACGCGCCTACGTGGCCAAGTATAGACTTCATTTTATCCATCACGACAGCTGGGCCGAAGGCATAGCCTACACGTACACCCGTGGCAGCAAAGCATTTAGAAGTGCCATCGATGTAAATAGTATAATCGCGAATTTCAGGACGTAAGCTAACTGGGTCGTAATGTTCGGCGGCACCAAAAGTCAGCATCCAATAGATTTGATCATAAAGCAGATAAAGCGGTTTTTCGCCTTCGTTACGGCTGCGGTTCTCTTCCAACACCAGGTCGCAAATTTCTTCCAGGTCCTTTTTGGAGAACATGGTACCGGTTGGGTTTAACGGAGAGCACAGGGCTAGCATCGTAGCACCTTTCAAATGCGGCTTTACGTCGTCAGCTGTCGGCATAAAGTTATTTTCCGGGCGTGTTTTCACCTCTACTGGCATTGCTCCGGAAAGGTGGCAGTAGTGGTTGTTGTTCCATGATGGTGTAGGGTATACCACTTTATCACCTGGATCTACCAAAGCCATATACGTCGCATAGATCAGCGGGCGAGAACCTCCTGCTACCAGAATATCATTCTCTGGATAAGTCAGGCCTAAGTGCTCTTGTGTAAAAGCCACCACTGCTTTGCGTAACACAGCTACACCGTTAGCAGGTGGATAATTGGTATGTCCCTGCTCATAGGCTTTGGTTATACCTTTGCGCAGCTCCTCTGGAATGGGATAAATACTAGGGTTAAAGTCGCCAATAGTCAGGTTGCAGATAGGCTCGCCTTTGGCAATCATTGCGTTCACCTCACCAGCCACCCGAATAATTTCGGAGCCAATCAGGTTCTGCGCCATTTTAGAAACAGTCATTTTAGGTAACGGGATTAATTGGTTCTCACAAAATTATATATTTTCCGAAAAGCATGCGTAAATATTTAAAATTTGTTCGGCTTACTGCTTAATTACCACGAAAATAATACCAGCCACTACAATTCTTTAAAAATATCTAAAGCAAGTGCCTACACCTAGAACAACAGCGAGGCCGTAAGCTTAATGCACAGGTTATCTTTGCTCTTCTCTAAAGCATACGGTCCGTAGCGATAAAAGGCACCCACGCCTATTCCACTAAAGGCAGAACTGATGATGTTATTCAGCATCAGACCTGACTCGAAGAAACCTTTTCGCATGCTATTGATAGAATTTTCTGGCAGGTCAGGCAATGGCTGATTTAAGCTGCCGATACCTATGTTTGTTACTGCCACCAGGTCAGGAGCAAAGAAGCGGGTGTTCAGTAGGCGCTTTCCAAAATTCTGAGAAAAGAACAGGGCAGCGTACCTATCGGAGAAGAACTCGTAAGACTGCATGGTTTCAAAACCTTCTCCGGCGTATACTCTATAGTCTGGATTATAACTGCCATAGCCATTGTAACGAGCCACCAGTGGCGCATTTCCCTCCACCAAGCCTGCCGCAAGTATAAACCTGCTCTCGCCAAAGGTGCGGTGGCGGAAAGATGTTTGCAAGCGTGCATCATACTTATGAAAGGCATAGTCACCTTCTAAAAAGTCATTAAAACCCCGGGTGTACTGTAGCCATAGCACCGGATGCTCCTGCTGCGGCATAGGCAACAGGCGGTTAAACTGCTGCATATACTTTTCGCCGGGAGCATAACGTATGCTTACCACCGCCTCTGTCAGATTAAATTCCGGTGGCGTGTTGTCTTCTTGCGCCAATAGGGTTGGCCTGCGCTCTTCCTGCCGAAGCTGCGCCTGCGCCTGTACATAGCGCAAAATGCGCCCGCGCAGCGCTATACTTTTGTGGGTCGTATAATCCATGTCCGGTAGCATGGCACGGTGCAGGTTACCTAGTAAGCCACGCTCTTCCTCAAAGGCCAGTCGACGGCCTCCCGTCTCCAGCACATCCTCGAAATAAACGGCTTTTAGCTGTAGCGCCATTGGTTGCGAAAGTATAACAGCGGCATCTGCGCCATACTTGGCCTCATCATCCTTAAAGCCGTAACCCCAACAGCCACCTACTTTAAACCGTTCCGAAAGGCGATCATTGGTATATGCCCCCAGCCCTAACCGCAGCCCCTCAAAGTTGCTCACTTTCAGCAGGCGGTTTAGGTCTAGGCTAAGCACGCCTATCGGGATTTGCTTGTTCATCAGGTACTCCATTGTCCGGATGGTGCGGTCCAGCTTTTGCGCACGGCCTATGCTGTCGAGGCGTGCATAGGTGCGCTGCTCCAATTGGTTCAGAGAATCGGGGCGGTAATCCTGGAAAAAGCTTTCAGGTTGCCGGTTGGCGTCTAGGTTCTGCTTCAGGGCCACAACTCCAAACTCAGAGCGCCGCAGGTCTGGGTTTAGGTTGATGTTTGTAATATAAGTTCGCATGTGGGCGTAAGGCTGGTGCCCACTTAGAGTGATCTGCGGTACTGTTAGCTCCACATCCAGCTCCGTAGGAAACCATTTTTGCTGCGGCCCTACCCGCTCATACTGTTGCTGCAGTTTGATGCCGCGCTTATCATCATCTCCTGCCGAGGCTGCAATTACATTTTGCACAGCCCATCCGTTGCTGTTAATGTATAAGAGCCCTTCCAGGCCTTCAAAGTTTTTCCCCTGCTCCGGTGTAAATGAAATGACAAATACCGTATCCTGCCCCTGTTCCAGCGTTTCCTGCAGCACAAATTTATACTTACGGGTACTACCCGGGCTTAGCGGACTGAGGTAATGCTTTCCAAAAAATACAGGCAGATCATCATACACAGAAAAATCCCTGGCTTCGGCGGCCACCATACCAAAGCTTGGCTGCTGCAGCCCCGACACACGTGTGGCAAGTATAGTTTCTTTGGTGAAGTTCGGTTGCAGGTAAGCATAGTCTGTAACGCTCTCCAGCAGGAAAAGGTGCTGCTTCTGTAGCAGGTCCCGCATCCGCATATAGGCTGAATCGCGTGGCGATAGCTGCAAGGTATCGCGCAGCTCCTGCTCCTGTACATCATTGGCGGTAAGTATAAATTTATTGTAGGTGCGGTACGTGTAGCTGTTGAGGCGCTGCAGTCTGTTTTGCTCCCGGTTTTGCGTGGCCAGCCGGATGATACGGTGAGCTGGGTTCTCTCCTGTTCCTAACACCACTACCTCCTGTAGCTGTGCTGAGGTCGGTTGTAGCTGCACGTTAATACTTGCTACAGAATCAGGATACAGCATCAGGGGTAAATATCCAACAAAGCTAAAGCGCATGCTGCGGATAGGCTGCTGATGGCGCAGGCGGTATTCTCCTTCCAGGTTTGTAGTGGTTCCAGTCTCTCCTTCGTTCACTGTTATACTTACAAAAGGCAGACGCTCACCAGTGGTAGCATCGCGCACGGTGCCTTGCACTTGCTGTAGTTGCGCCAGCGAGGCTGCAGAGATAAAGCACAGGCTTAAAAGGAGGAGGTAACGGAAGTGTGGCATCTGGTAAAGATAAAAGAAAAGGCGCTACTCCCGTAGCGCCTTTTCCTGTTGGTAAGTATAAAATCAGAACTGCAACGTCAGGCCCATGCCCGGCCTACCATTAGGCAGCACGGTTGGGGCAAGAGTTGTATTTAGTCCTTTATTCTTCGCAAACTTATCGTGCAGCCAGTATACGGTGTTCACCGATAGTATACCTACACCGGCCCCTGCCAGCACATCGGCCATCCAGTGCTCGTTGTTAAGTACTCGCATCACACCTGTGGCACTTGCCACGGCATAACTACCTACGCTTACCCAAGGGCTCTTGTGCCTGAACTCCTTATCTACCACGGTGGCAATGGTAAAGGCATACGCGGTGTGCCCCGAGGGGAAAGCATGCGAGTCGCCGTTAGGCCTGTCTATATCGGTCAGCTTTTTAGTGGGCCATACCAAGGCTGATGTTAAAGCGCCGGAAGCTAACAGCAAACCTGTTTGGCGGCCAAGCTCGTGGCGGTTTTGAGAAGAAAAAGCATTAAAGCCATACAGGTACGCCACCGGCAGGAAGAACAGGTAATCATCAACTTTGGTGCTGAACTCCGGTACGCTGCGGTTACGGGCATCACGGGCATCAAAGCTGCTAATAATACCGCTCCCTTGTATAGTATAGATACCAGCACCTATAAGCGCTACAGCCGGAAGCACGGCACGTTTTAAATAGCGCCTGGTTTCCCCTTCTCGTCGCTGTGCCTCTGTAAACGGATTTTCCTGGCCCGGATAAATGGTATCTGCAGGAGTAGCAATAGCTGAAGCAGCCACCGTATCCTGTAAGGCTAAGGCTAGTGGGGCTGTATGGTGTGTGGTTGAGGCATCAGCAAAAGAGCCTGCTACTTTATTTGGCTGTTGTGTTTGTGCCAGCACAGGGTTAGCCAGCAACGTGATCCACAACAGGTGTACTGTTAGTTTATGCTTGATTTTCAAGTTTAGATACGGTTTGGTTTAGCCTATAAACTCACATTTATTTGTTTTTGTGCCATCACCTGGCATTTTGTTAACAATTTGGTAATAAAATGCGCTGCTTCAGCAAAAGAAGCGCATTGCTCCTGCAGCTTTTACTATCTGCCTTACATTTAGATCTCGCATCCGCACCCATTCCTTTCTGTTACCATATTGGCTTTAGGTGATTCGTGTTGCCTTGCACCTTCAAAAACATTATTCTGTAACAGAAATGCACCTGAACGTAGTATATCTAGCTGAACCTACCCGATAACCTATGAAATTGCTAACTGCTGCCCAAACCAGAGAAGCCGATGCTTTTACTATAAAAGAAGAAGGCATTACCTCTACCGACCTGATGGAACGGGCAGCCAAAGCCTTTACTTGCTGGTTTGAAAACAAATTTCAGCCTACCGAGGAAGTTCATATTTTCTGTGGCCCGGGCAACAATGGCGGTGACGGACTAGTAGCAGCCCGCTTGTTGCATGAGCGTAATTACCATGTAAAACTATATTTGGTAGGAGATCTTGCTAACGCTTCTGATGATTTTAAAGTTAACCAGGAGCGCCTACCACAAGACCTGAAGCCGCAGTTCATTCAGCAGGAAACGGAGATACCTCAGCTACAGCAGAAGACTTGTGTCATTGATGCGCTTTTTGGCACCGGCCTCAACCGCCCTGTTATAGGTTTGTATGCCCAGGTGATTTCTATACTTAACGACAGTGGTGCCTGTATTACTTCTGTTGATATGCCCTCAGGCCTTTACACCGATAGCCAGACACCTGATGAGGGTGCCATCATAAAAGCAGCATATACCATCAGTTTTGAACTGCCAAAGCTGGCTTTTTTGCTCCCACAGCATGAGCAGTATGTAGGCAAGTGGCATGTGGTTAAAATAGGGTTGAGCCAGCAGTTTATATCTGAAGTAGAAACTGGGTTATACTTTATCACGCAACAAGATGCACAACACTTGGTAAAGCCTCGAAAGAAATTCTCGCACAAAGGCTTATATGGGCATGCGCTGCTGCTTTGCGGAGGCTTTGGCAAAATGGGGGCTGCTGTACTGGCTGCACGTGCCTGCCTGCGAGGGGGTGTCGGACTTTTAACCATACAGGCCCCGCAAGTGGGTTATACCGTACTCCAGACAGCTGTTCCAGAGGCCATGACCTTGACAGACAAAAACCGTAAGCACCTGTCTGAACTACCCAACGAAATCACCAAATTTGATGTTATCGGTACTGGCCCGGGCTTGGGTACAGAGCGCGTAACTAAAACAGCCATCGGTCAGTTACTGGCTACAGCACAGCAGCCTTTGGTGATAGATGCAGATGCCATCAATATCATTGCAGGAAGTGAAAAGCTTAAGGCCCAGCTCCCAAAAAACAAGGTTATTTTAACGCCTCACCCGAAAGAGTTTGAACGGCTGGTGGGAAAGGTAAAAAATGACTATGACCGGTTGCAGCACCTGCGCGAATTCTGTGCTGAGTACCAGTGTTACGTAACATTGAAAGGCAGCCATACAGCTATTGGCACACCAGAAGGGAAAGTATACTTCAATACCACCGGCAACTCAGGTATGGCCACAGGGGGCACTGGCGATGTGCTTACCGGCATCATCACTGCCCTTGTGGGGCAGCAGTATACGCTGGAGGAGGCTTGCCTGCTGGGTGTATATGTACATGGCCTCTCCGCTGATCTGGCTTTGCATACAGTAGGTGCTATCTCTATGACGGCATCTGATGTAATAGATCACCTGCCCAAGGCGTTTCTGCACCTTAGCCAGCCCATGCCATAGCTCCAAATACCAACCCTGCATGTAGCAACATAGCTCCATCAGCCAGTATAACGTAGTATATCCGTGCCCTACTTGTAGAGGAAAACGCTACTACTGCCGCCGCACCGACAGCACTTGCAGCCAAAGCCCAAAGTATAAGTCCGCTCTCGCTACACACCAGCACCAGCACATACAGCAGCAACAGCATTAGCGAGCACAGTTTAGTATAGCGCACGCCAATCCAGCCGGGGAAGGTGAGGGTATTGGTGTCCCGGTCGTAAGTATAGTCCCTGATATCAAAAAGAAGGGCAAGGGCAAGTATAAATAGAAAGCGCCTAAAGAAAAGCCCCAGTGCCTCTGGCTGCCACACCTGCATGCCCGCATCCAGCAACGGAAACATAGCTGTTACCACTGCCCATACATACGCTATCAGGAAAACTTTTAGCAGGGGCACGCTCCGCAACGGTTTTACCCGCCTCCGTTTGTAAAGTATAGGCACAGTATATCCCACGGAGATAACAGCCAGGTGCAGCAGAAACCAAAGGTTTACCTGAAGATCAAACCAAAAGTATATGATTACCGCCGCTGCTATACTTACCATACCCAATACAGCGAGTTCTTTCTTGTGGCGTTGGCTCCAGAATGGATTGTTTGCATCGATAAGCTGCTGCGGCCGGCGCAGTATACTTTGCACGCTACTCAGGTTGTAAGTAAACAATGTGGCCAAAAAGACAAACGAAGCCATTGGAATAGAGACCGGCAGGCGTGCCAGCAGGTAGGTTTCTACTGTTAAGGCAAAGGCACAGCAGGATATAAAGACGCTGCTATATAACAACCCCTCCAGCAGCCGGTACCATCGCTTTAGTGGCCGCTGCTCTTGTGTTCCGGTCTGTTGGTTTACCTCCATTTTATACTGCAATTACGCAACAAATCAACCGCCAATCAAACAGGAGGCTGTAAGGGCTAAAAAACAGAAAGCCTGGCACCGGAGATTTCCGGGCCAGGCTTTTCAGGGAATGTTTTTTACTACAGTGACTTTTCTTTCTTTATTGGCTCGCCAAACGTAGCATTGTAAAGCTCTATGCTGTCCTGGATAATTTTGTAAGCATGCTCGCGGCCCAGGAACTGTTCAACGATTACTTCCTTGTTCTCCAGTTTCTTATAATCTTCAAAGAAACGGCGCATCTCTAACAGCGTATGCGGAGGTAACTCTGAAATATCATTGATGTGGCGCACAGACATGTCGTTGTACGCTACCGCAATGATTTTATCATCTTCTTCGTTATTATCGATCATCTGCATCACGCCAATTACCTTGGCATCGATTAAGCACATTGGCTGTACATCGATAGAGCAAATAACCAGGATATCCAGGGGATCTTTATCGTCGCAGTATGTCTGTGGTATAAAGCCGTAGTTAGCCGGATAGTTTACTGATGAGAAAAGAACACGGTCAAGCTTCAGCATGCCGCTATCTTTATCTAATTCATACTTTGCTTTTGAGCCTTTTGGTATTTCAATGATTGCGCTCAAAACTTCGGGCGCCGCTTCGCCATAGCTTACACTATGCCATGGATTGTTGTTCTCCATATTCTCCATATTCATCTTTAATGTTTAAACGCGCCGTCAACTTTTATCTTCTTCAGGCGCTATGGTTATTTCATGTATACTTGTAATGGTCTGCCTACGCTACCGTTTGGTTCCTGAATGTACAGCCAGGCAGCAATAGTAGCAGCAATATCAGATACGGCAGCTTCTGCGTCACTCTCTCCGGCAGGCACTTTCCAGCCATACCACACCAGTGGCACATGCGTGTCGTAGTTAGCCTGTGAGCCGTGTGTTGTACCTGTTCTGCCACCGTAGCCTTCAAACCAACCTGGCTCCAGCAGCATGATCACATCGCCGGACCGTTTCACGTTATAGCCGTTTTCCACTCTTGCCATCATGCCTACTCCCCAATTGCTGTTTTGCAAAGTAGAGGCTGTAACAGTACGCAACACGCCATCAAAACGAACGGCATAATCAGCCACACGCTGTTGCACTTCGGCCAGGTTTAGCTTTTTGCTCTGCACCAGACTTCTGTTCAGGTAAATTTGCTGGTTCATGTAGCGTTCTACCCAGTCGCCTTTGCCATAGGTTTTGTCAAGGTAAGCATCTACTGAATCACGCACAACTCCGGATGATGACAAACCGGCGGGTACTTTTACACTTGCCATGTAAGCAGGCACGTGTGCGGCTCCATGATCTGCAGTTAAAAAGAATAATACTTCGCCTTTCCCTACTTCATTCTCAATTTTGCTGATCAGCTCTGCCAGCTCCAGATCCAGGCGCAAAAATACATCTTCTGCCTCTACCGAGTTAGGACCAAAAGTATGGCCTACGTAATCTGGTGACGAAAAGCTGACGGTAAGGAAATCTGTTACATCATCTTTCCCTAATTCTTCTCCCTGTAAAGCTGCCAGTGCAAAATCTTTGGTAATGGTGTTGCCTGCTGGTATAGAGCGAATCAGTTCATAATCTTTTCCACGTAAGGCAGGCACATCATGTGGGAAAACTGCTTTTTGCTCATTATTCAACTTTCCCTCCCAAGGCACATCGTCTGCGGAGCTTTCAGTATACTGCTCTATCGGCAGCAAAGTCTCCCATGGCTGGTTCAGGTACTGATCCGCTAATTTCTTATTGTTGAAGGCTTGCACCCACTGCGGCAGCTCCTGGCTGTAATACGTACTCGTGATCCAGTTTCCTGACGGTGAATCGAACCAGTAAGCACCATTTGCCATATGGCCGGCCGGAAGTATAGAGCCCCTGTCTTTCAGTGCAACTCCTACAACCTTGGCTCCCATGTTGGTGGCCAAACGAAGTTCATCTGTAATAGTTGTTGTTTTCAAGTTAGCCGGCGACATTTGCCCCGCTGTAGAGCTGCTGCCTACTGTTTGTACCGTATTGTCTTCTACACAGTATACCGTCTTCTTTTGATCCCGCTCATACCAGTTGTTTCCAACAATACCGTTAAGTGCAGGTACACTGCCTGTGTAGATAGAGGCATGGCCAGGTCCTGTATAGGTTGGCACATAGCTGTACTGTGTATTCTTAAAGTTAAACCCTTCTGAAAGCAGCTTCTTAAACCCATCGTTGCCATACTTGCTCCAGTAGCGGTACAGATAATCGTAACGCATCTGATCAACCACAATACCTACTATCAGCTTAGGGCGCTGCAAGGTAGTATTTACATTTACGGCTTCTGCCTGTTTCTCTGTAGATGCTGTTTGCGTTGTACTGGCGCATGCACTAATCACTAGCAGGAAACTTGCTGCTACCTTAGTCCATACTGCCTGCTTCAGGAAGTTCTTAT
>NZ_JBHTLD010000181.1:0-10522 GCF_042678745.1 Pontibacter rugosus
ATAAATTGCTTCGTTTTTTTATACTATTATAAATGAAGCTGTATCTGTACCGCTCTGCACCTCAAGCTTACTTAGCTGATTTCAAGCAACATTATCTTCTCCACAACATCAAAGCGGTGCGCCTTCTGTCGAGGGTATGGTTTGGTATAGCAGCTATTGTACTTGTCAGCAACATGCTCTTTGATTATAGCAGCCAATTTGCCGGAGCCGCTATATACCGCTACGCCTACAGCAGCTATGCCATTTTAGGGCTGCTGGTCTTTGTAGCCGATTCAGTTCTGCGCAGGCGGCCATCGGCACAAACCTACTCCGTCTACCGGTTTATTTACCTGATGTATGCTTTTGTGTTTGCTATCACCTGCCTTCTTATGTCGGTAGCGGTGCAGGGCAGCCCTATTAATAACATGACGATGTATCTGCTGGGCTTGTCTTTGGTGGCTGTGTTAATTGTGCTGGAGCTTAAAGAGGTCTTGTTGTTGAGCTTGCTGGTTGAGGCAACGTTTGTAGCAGGAGTAACCCTTCTTGATCTAACGATGGACCGACTGATTATGAACCAGACTGGTTCTGTATTTTTGATCCTCTTCTTTTTTCTGATCAGCCGATTAAATTACAGTTTCCGCGCAAATCACTTCATGCAGCTCAGGCAGATAGAAGAGAAGAACCTGGAGCTGGAAAGTTTGAGCAAGGCTAAAACAGATATTTTAGGTATTGTTGCACATGACCTGCAAGGGCCGTTCAACAATATAGAAATGATGGCAAAGCTGCTGCAGAAGAAAACCATGCCGGAAGACCAAGAGATAAGGATGCATGAAATGATCCTGAAGTGCTGCCAGAGCTCGAAGACCATCATCAATGATTTGCTAGAGATGGCCCGATATGAACAGAAGGAAAATTTTGATTTTGAGCCTCATGACCTGAACCAGGTATTAGAGGAAATAGAGGAAGATTGGCAGCTTCAATTAAAAGAAACCAGGCAGCTTTCGGTACAGAAAGCAGGTGCAGCTCTTTTAATACAGCTAGACAAGTATAAATTTAAGCGTGTGCTTGATAACCTGATTTCAAATGCTGTAAAATTTACACAAGACAAAGGTCGCATAGATATCTTTCTTCAAAAGAACGAACAGGAGGTACTGCTGAAAATTTCTGATAATGGTGTTGGTATACCACAGGACATGCGGCAGCACTTATTTAAGCCATTTTCCAGAGCAGGTAGAAGTGGTGTGCGTGGTGAGCGCTCAGTAGGTTTAGGTTTAAGTATAACACGCACATTGGTAGAGCAACACGGAGGCACGATAGATGTAGACACGGAACAGCAGCAGGGTACTACTTTCTGCATTACCCTTCCTATACATACTTAGCAGAGCTGCCATGGCTGCTTCTTTTGCTATTTAGCGCTTAGCCTTACGCACCTTGATATATACTGGGAAGTGATCAGAGAAGCCGCCCAAGTATAAATTGCCGTTATAGGTGCTGCGTGGTGTTTCTTTATACTTGCCAAGGGTATACTTAATAGCGACCGGATCATAAATACCTGCCGATCCACGGACGTATTGCAGCCCCCCTTGCTCATCAATCAGCGATTTTGAGATCATGATCTGGTCCACCATCATAAAATCTCCCCGGCTGTGGTAACTGCCAAGACCGTTTACATAAAGCAGGAAATGTGTATTAAATAGTTCTTCGTTATATGCAGGGTTAGGCCGCCCTGTAGCCTTTAGTACCTGTTGCATAACCGGTGTGCGTGGCTCTGTGTCAAAATCACCCATTACGATGATCTTAGCTTTTGGGTCAGCCGCCTGTTGTTTGTTTATCTCTCGGCGTAGTGTTGCTGCGGCAGCACGTAGCTTACTATCATCGGCTCTCCCTCGGCGAGTTTGAATACGTTGCGGCCAGTGGTTCACGTAAATAGTTACTAACTCACCACGCAGCTCTCCCTTTACCTGCAGGATATCTCTGGAGCTGTAGGCCTTGTCCTTGAAATCTATTTTTATACTTGCAGTAGAAGTAGGTTTAAAGACCTTAGGCCGGTAGAGCAGGGCCACGTCCATACCTTGGCTGTCAGGCATATCATAGTGTACGAAGCTATACTTATACTTCTTGAGTGGGGAAGTGTTGATCAAGTGCTCCATTACCTGCCTGTTCTCTACCTCGGCCAACCCTACAATGGCAGGTCCATCGTCTCCTGCTATACCTGCTATAACAGTAGCGATATTTTTGAGTTTTAGTTGATAGCGCTCCTCTGTCCACTGCATGCCTCCGTTTGGGGTGAATGCGTAGTCTTTGGTTTTAGAGTTGTTTTGAGTGTCAAATAGATCTTCGGTATTATAGAAGGCAATGGTGTTCAGCTTCCCTTTATTTGAAGAGGAAGGGGTTTTGGTACATCCGATCAGGATGAAAAAGGTAAAAAGCAATAAGGGTGTTTTAATTAAGTGGCGCATCTTGTAACTTTGTGCTTATATATCTATCAAAGCATATTACGAGAATTATATACAATAAAGTTTAAAATTGAGTCGATGAAGAAATCAGAGATATACTTTAGCATAGCCTTAGATGATAACCGTGTGCCAGAAGCTATCAGCTGGCGAGCAACAGATGCGGGAGATAAGATACACTTTGCCAAGGCAATAAACATTTCCCTTTGGGACCGTGATGAGGCTGGTACTATGAAAATAGACCTTTGGACGAAGGATATGCCTGTGGATGAAATGAAATATTTTTACATCGATACGATGGGTGCCATGGCGCAGAGCATCGCTACTGCCACCAGCGATGAAGTGATGGCGAAGAAAATTCAGGCCCTTTGCAAAGAGCTGATGGAACATGTAGAGCAGGACCGTATCAAGAATGAAGGTAAATAAGCCTGCCTGAGCATAAACAGCAGCGCCGCCCCAGTTATGGAGGCGGCGCTGCTGTTTATAAAGCTAATGCTGTGCTGTTACTCAATAGTCTTCAAATCGCTATTGGCCATAGCTCCATCTGTTTCTGACGCATCAGACTGCTTTACATCCGTTACAAATTCTTTATCTATATTAGTATAAGCTTTACGCTTATTAAAGTATGAGTTATACTGCACAGTGCTTAATACACTCTCCAGGTAACGGTCGCGTTCGGCTCGCGCTTTATTACTCAGTTCATCAATTTTAGCCTGATTACCGGCATATTCTTCTTCAATGGCTGTAATGTCTTCAGCCACTTTCAAGTTAATGTCTCTCACTTTCTGTGACTGATAATTATTTAGCTGTAGGCCACGAATCATCTCTTCTGACAAATGATCTGCTCTGGCACTTGCTAATGCCGTAGAAGTTTTATTTTCAGTTGCATTGGAAGACAATTTGTTTCCGCTGGCTTTTGTAGCACACGCTGATCCCAGCATCATGCAAGCCAATATCCATTTTCTTTTCATATAGCTATCCGTCCTTTCCTGTTGTTTAATGTATTCCTATTCAGTTATACGTGCAACAGGAGGCTAACTGTTTAATTTATACTTGTTTGTAGCACAATCCAATTCGCGAAATGTGCTTAACAAGGGCAGGAGGGGAGCTGGTACAAATCAACACATGTTATCAGCTTGAGCTAAAGTGGCTAAATGTAGCTTTGAATGCACTTTAGATCCTAGCTGAATCTATAAAGCAAAAAAAAGCAGAACCAAATCTCGAAAGAGGAGTGGTTCTGCTTACACATGATGATGTGTAAGTTTTATACTTGCTTAGTTAGCAGCTACAGCTTTAGGGTTCTGCTGGGCGCTTACAGTTGCTAACACGTTGCTGTTAGAGTTATCTGCCAGCGTTGACATAAATTCTTGGTCAATGGCAGCATAAGCCGAACGGCTATTGAAGTATTTGTTATACTGCACGGTGCTTAAAACCTCTTCCAGGTATAGGTCCCGAGCTGTAAAAGCTTCTTGCGTCAGTTGTTTTATTTTTGCCTCGTTGCCAGCATACTGCTGCTCTATGGCAGTTATCTGCTCTGCAACCTGCGTATTGATCTCTCTTATTTTTGATGATTGAAAGTTGTTCAGACGAAGGCTTTTGATCATTTGATCTGACAAGTTATTGGCTCTGGCGCTAACCACAGCTGCAGAAGATTTATCTCCGCTTGCCTTAGATGCAAAAACACATCCGAATGTCATACAAATCATTACCAGTAGTTTCTTCATAATATCCCTTTCTATAGTTTTATGGTGTGTTAAGTTGATTACAACGCTGTGTGGGTGCTGATAATTCCGCAGCTTGTTGTAAAGTTTGTAGTGTATATAGTGCAGATACTATGCCAAAAGCCCATTTAATCTGACATTAAATGGGCTTTTGGTGATATAATAAGGTTATTTAGCTAGCTACCACTCATTCATCCACATCATAGACTCAACAGGTGTGATGGTGCGGTTATTATACTTGGCATCCTGTTTCGTGTTGTAGTAATTTTCTATGCCGCCTTTCACATCAAAGTAGATAAGCTGGCCGATTGGCATGCCATAGTATATTCTTACCTTTTGCGAAACAGATATTTCTAAAGTCCAGGTGTTGCAAAAGCCTACATCACCTTTCCCTGCCGTAGCGTGAATATCAATACCCAGACGACCCACACTGGATTTTCCTTCTAAAAAAGGTACGTGTGCCAGTGTTTCAGTGTATTCTAATGTTACTCCCAAGTATAGCTTACCAGGTTCCAGCACAAAGCCCTCCTCTGGAATCTCGAATGTATCAATCTTATTGTGCTTGCGCGCATCCAAAACTTCATCTCTGTAATTGGCGAGGTAACGACCTAAATGCACATCATACGAGTTTGTACCAAGGCAGTCGCGGTTAAAAGGCTCTACCAGGATAGTACCCTTTTGTATTTCCTCTAATATCTGTTTATCTGTTAAAATCATGATGGTGGTAAATTGGGAGCGTAAAAGTAATAATTAAAACTGCCTGGTTAAACCGAAAAATAAGATTTAGAAGATTTTTTTACCAAACAAATGTGCTGGTAGAAGTACAGAAGGAAGAGATATGAATTTGCTGCCAGGTTCTTTACAGGCAGTGTATAGCGCAAAGAATGAAGTATAATCATTTTCAGGATACTGATTTAAAGTATAAGCGGGTTGCTAGTGCTGCGCCAGATTAAAAGTTAGAAATGATTATCAAAAAGAATTTGGCAAATTTTCTGATGACAATTACTAGACTAGTAAAAAGTAGCAACCCGCTTAGCAAAGGCTGTAGCCTATTTAGCTTCAAGCGCCTCTTTTATACTTTCAATACTTGCCTGCACGTACTGCTCCACCAGATCTTCAGTAATTGAAGTTGAAACAAACAGCGTCTCATACTGTGACGGTGCAAGGTAAATTCCTCGTTGTAACATGGCATTAAAATAGCGCCCAAACATTGCTGTGTCAGATGTTTTTGCTGACTCAAAATCATTAACAGGCTGATCTGTAAAGAAGATACTAAACATAGAGCCCACACGGTTTATGGTGAATTTGTGGCCTGACTGTTCAAGGTTTTGTTGCATGCCTGCTACCATTTTCCCAGCAGTATGGTCTAGCTGCGTGTACACCTCTGGGTGCTCATTTAAATAGGTAAGCATAGCCATACCCGCCGACATGGCGATAGGGTTGCCTGAAAGCGTTCCAGCTTGGTATACAGGTCCGGCAGGAGCTACATAATCCATCAGCTCTTTTTTGCCTCCATAGGCGCCTACAGGCATTCCACCACCTATAATCTTGCCAAGCGTACTTAGGTCTGGCGTAACGCCGTACAGCTCCTGTGCACCACCTCTAGCCAGCCTGAAGCCTGTCATCACTTCATCAAAAATCAACACAATACCTTCTTTGTCACAAATGGAGCGTAAGCCTTGCAAGAAACCATCGGCAGGTGTAACTAAGCCCATATTGCCTGCTACCGGCTCTAAAATAATGGCAGCTACCTGGCCTTTGTTTGCCTCAACAAGCGTCTGCACAGCTTCCAAATTGTTGAAAGGGGCAGTAAGGGTATCATTCGCAGTGCCTTTGGTTACACCCGGACTATCAGGTACTCCTAGCGTGATAGCTCCGCTACCGGCTGAAATCAGGAAAGAATCGCCGTGACCATGGTAGCAGCCTTCAAACTTGATAATTTTATCGCGGCCGGTATAGCCCCTGGCTACGCGTATGGCAGACATAGTAGCTTCTGTACCGGAGTTAACCATGCGTACCTTTTCTATACTTGGCACCATGCTAACGATGAGTTCGGCAATCTCTATTTCCTTGCGGGTAGGAGCTCCAAAAGATAGAGAGTTAGGAATGGCATCCTGTACCGCTTTCTGAACTAGTTCTGATGCATGGCCCAATATCATTGGGCCCCACGAATTGATCAGGTCAATAAACTTATTGCCATCTTCATCAAACATGTAAGCGCCTTTGGCTGACACCATAAATCTTGGGTTGCCACCTACAGCTTTAAAAGCACGAACAGGTGAGTTTACACCACCCGGAATGCTGTTTTGCGCCCGAAGGAAAAGGTCATTACTTGTTGCTGCTTGTATCATATGAATATATGTCTTTGATAGAAATCCGATTATTGAACAGGGTTTACAACGGTTAGTTGTAGATTCTCCAGTTTTGTTATGGGCACATACTGGTTGTCTGGCTGCAGCTGACCTGCTTGTGATCTGTTAGTGTAGCCGACACCTGTTAGGATGACGCCAGGTTGTATGCCAGATGTGCTTAGCTGTTGATTAAACTGCGGGCCATAGGTATTCAACAACTGCCCGAAGTAATAGAGCATTTCAAAGCCTGAGTAAGCGTACTGAGAAGGAGGGAGGCCATACTTGTTTGTGTAGGTTTTCTTAAACCAAGTATGCGTCGGGCTCTGCTTATCTACGTGCTTCGGGCTTACGAAGTATATTTGTAAATCGTCCAGTTGGCGTAAGGTGATCTGGTTTATGTCCAGCCACTTATCATACGTTATCAACGGAAGTTCACGTGCATTACTCTGTAGCAGACTTGTGGCATTTACGGCTGCCGTCATTTTATCAGAGAAAACAGCCATGTGACCCACTTCCTGCAGGTTCAGGCCGCGGAAGAGCGTGGCTGTGGCCGAAGACTGGGCAGAATTAAATTTCTTGTATACTTTCACCTTGCCACCCAGCTTTAGAAACTGCTGTCGGTAGTGGTAAGCAAAAGTGGTATCCTCTTTTGCGCTCTCAAAAAGAATAATAGCTGATTTAGGTGTGAAATTCTGATAAGCATACGTAGCCGCCTGGCGCGCCTGTGTGGCAACAGACGCCTCAAAAAGGAAGACATTGCTCAAGCCTTTTGCCATCTCCAGATCCTGAGAAAGCGGGTTTACAATGTTGATGTCGTTTTGTTGGGCGTACCGGGAAGCAACCTTAGCGGCAGATTTGTAGATTGGTCCGATTATCAGGTCCATCTGCTTCAGCTCCGGCTTGTTTAATACCGCTTTCACGCTCATCGTATCTGCGCTGGTGTCGTAAGTATAGAGCTTAAGGTTGATGCCCTGCTTTTGCAGCGAGTCCTGCGCCATTTTCATGCCGGCATACATATCCGTCACAAACTGGTTTTTACGGGCAGTCTGGGCCAAGTCCTGGTTCAGCTGGAAAGGTAGCAACAGTGCCACTTCGAAACCGGCATTCGTTAAAGCAGTCTTGCTAAGGTAGCGACTACGGTCAAAATTAAACTGCTGTACAAGTCGCTCTAATGTCTGGCGATCTTGCGCGCGGTACCATCCGCCCACCAGCTTGTCGGCAAAAACCTGGGCGACAGTTTTATCAGAATTAAATCGCTTAAGGAGTTGCTCATACTTAGGTCTGTCATTCAAGCGGGTGAGGTAGTAGCGTATAAGGCCTTCCGCATCAGTTGCTAAGGCAGAACCCTGGATCTCCTGTAACTTGCTGATAGCCCGCTCATATTCGCCTTGCTCAAAGAGCACATTTGCCAGCAGGTAATCTGCATCTGCCATACCGTCCCAACTGGCAAACTGATTCTGCAGTTGCAGTAGTGTGCGGTACGCGTCGTCTACTTTATTGCTTTTCAGCGCAGCCAAGGCATAGAAATAAGATGCCTCGGGGCCGTAGTTGCCGTTTTGAGTCAGGGGTTTCAGTTCAGCCATGGCCAGGTCATAGCGCTGCTGCTGCAGCAGAACCTTGCCGTTGCTATAAGCTGTGGCCGGGTCTTGCGTCTGAGCCTGTGCTGGTAGCGCTAAAACCACAACAATTGCCAGGCTGGCTATATTTTTCCAGGTGCTTTTTCTCATATGGTTTGATAATTTGACAAAAGACAAAGGACAAAAGACGTTTCTTATACTTGTCCTTCATCCTTTGTCTTTATCTCATGTTGTATCAAAAATTATTCCCACTCAATAGTAGCTGGTGGTTTTGAGCTTATATCATACACAACGCGGTTAACGCCTTTTACTTTATTGATGATTTCGTTTGACACATCAGCCAAGAATTCATACGGTAATCGGCTCCAGTCGGCTGTCATACCATCTATACTTGTTACAGCACGCAGCGCTACCACATTTTCATAGGTGCGTTCGTCGCCCATAACACCAACAGATTGTACCGGTGTTAAAATAGCGCCTGCCTGCCACACTTCGTCATACAAGCCCGTTTTCTTCAGGTTGCTGATAAAGATATGGTCTACCTGCTGGAGTATAGCTACCTTTTGTGGCGTTACATCACTAAGTATACGTATTGCCAAGCCTGGTCCCGGGAACGGGTGACGGCCAAGTATAGTATCATCGATTTTTAAGGTTTTACCTACTAAGCGTACTTCATCTTTAAACAAAGTTTTTAGTGGTTCCACTACTTTTAGTTTCATGTAGTCTGGCAACCCCCCTACGTTATGATGCGATTTGATGGTAGCAGAAGGACCTTTCACACTCATAGACTCGATCACGTCCGGGTAAATCGTTCCCTGTGCCAGCCACTTTACATCTTCTATCTGATGTGCTTCGTCATCAAATACTTCTATAAAAACTCGGCCAATGGCTTTGCGCTTCAACTCAGGATCACTGATTCCGGCTAGGGCCTCGTAAAATCTGCTTTTTGAGTCAACGCCCTTCACATTAAGCCCCATGTGCTTATAAGAGTCCAGCACTGTTTCAAACTCGTCTTTGCGTAGCAGGCCATTGTCTACAAATATGCAGTACAGGTTCTTGCCAATAGCCTGGTGAATGAGCATAGCGGCCACACTCGAGTCTACTCCGCCTGAGAGGCCAAGTACAACTTTATCGTTACCAATTTGCTGCTGCAGATCGGCAACTGTAGCTTCTATAAACTGCTCTGAAGTCCAGTCCTGCACACAACCGCAAATATGCACCACAAAGTTACGTAGCAGTGTTTTGCCTTCGTCTGAGTGAGTTACTTCCGGATGAAACTGGATACCATACGTTTCATGATCCCGGAACTTATAAGCAGCTACACGCACACTGTCTGTACTGGCTATTACTTCGATATTTTCCGGTATCTCATAAATCGTATCCCCATGCGACATCCACACCACTGAACCTAAAGTAAGTTCTTTCAGGAGGCGGTCGTGGTTGTGCAGTTCAGTAAGGCGGGCACGACCATACTCGCGGATTGTAGAAGGAGTAACTTCGCCACCATATTCAAAAGCCATAAGCTGGGCGCCGTAGCACACACCAAGTACAGGTATTTTACCTACAAACTGGCTAAGGTCAATGGTGGGATGTTCAGCGTCGCGTACAGAACAGGGGCTACCTGAAAATATAACGCCTTTTACTTCTTCTGTAAGTTCCGGTACATTGTTGTACGGGTAAATCTCGCAGTAAACATTGAGCTCGCGAACCCTTCTGGCAATAAGCTGGGTGTATTGTGAGCCGAAATCGAGGATGAGTATTTTTTCTGGCATGCGCAAAATTAAGGCACTTTTATAGTTTATGCTAATTCTTTGGGAGGGTTTTTACTTAAGCGCCTAAAGAAGAGCTTTTCCTTGAAGTATCTGACATTTTTAAACTTGTAAAGAGGCAATATCATATAAAACTATTGTTAAAGCATTTACTAGATCTCAGAGTTAGGTGAAACAGCAATTGCTTAAGTATAAATACTTAAGCAATTGCTGTTTGTGCAAACAAATATGTATAACTACACATTGCGTATGGCGTATTCCTTTTCTATATGAACAAGGATGGATTAGAATTGTGGAACTGGAGGCGTATTATAATCGGAGAGGTTCCGGTGGAGTTTATGCTCGAGACATTATTTCGGACTATCATCGTTTACTTATTTTTAATCTTCATACTCAGGATGCTTGGCAAGCGTATGAATGCACAGCTTACGTTAACGGAAATGGCTGTTATGATTACGCTCGGTGCCATCGTTTCTCCTGCCATGCAGCTCCCTGATCGGGGCATCTTACCAGCCATCGTAATTCTTAGCTGTATACTTTTTCTACAGCGCGGCCTTGGGCAGCTTTCATTTAAGTAACTCAAGTTGCGATTATATACATTTATTGATGGTGTAGGCAAAAACAAAGAGGACTAGTTTCAAGATAAACCCCTGAGGAGTTACCGCGTGAATG
>NZ_JBHTLD010000182.1:0-10282 GCF_042678745.1 Pontibacter rugosus
CTCAATTATATAATTACTGTAAGGATCCAAAACAACCATGACATCCTCAAGTGCTATCTTGCCTGTATCATAATCTCGAAGAGCATTTAAACAACTTTTTGCAAGCTTTTTCAACTCTGCTTCACTGACCTCCCCACTTTTTAAAATCTTAACATAACGAGCACTGCCCTCACCAGGAATTCTGATCGCGGAATACTTATTACCGTCTAATGTCCAATAATTATCATTGGCACCTAACCAAGCTTTTCTCAAATGCGAAGCACTGTCTACGGAGGTAACACCATACTTATACATTTCCCTAAGCGCATTTAGACGGGCAATGCCGAAAAGATGTAGATCTACTCCCTTAGGTACTACTTTTGACACCTCCTGTATGATAGCCATCATATCTTTTGTTGTAGTGCGCACTAAGCCACCCAGCGCAAGATAATCATACCCCATTTTGACGTATTGCTCAGCTGCCTCTGCGTAAGACTTGGGATCCCAACCTTGCACCGCGCCTATAGGCCTCCAAGGCAAACCTTGCTGACGGTGTTCCTTTAAAAAGTCTTCAGCATTTTGAATTGTTAATTGGTAACGCTCCAATGCTGAATCTTTAGTCCCGTTCACAATGAGATGATCTACGGACACTCCTAAGTTAAAGCCATAGCGCGTGTAATAGTCAAGCACGTCCTCTGTGGAATAAGGCGGCTTCTCCTTAGTAATATAACCAAAGGCACCGCAGTCACCCATCACTGGAAAACGATCTGGCACCCGTAATGATCGATGTACCCCCAAAGCATCTAATAACTCCTTTCGCTTCTTATTTTGCTCGACTACTACTCTGGATATTAGAATACCATCATAATTTGGAGAGGAGTACATTTGATGCGCATATACTTCGTTGGACCAATGAGGCACCAATCCAGAGTGCATATCGTTTTCGAAATCGTAATCCGGATCTACCAAATCATCCCACTCAGGTATAAAATACTTTATTTTATGCTTATGCCCGCTTTCCTCCCATTCGGGTTCTAGCACAATGACATGATCAACTACAGGGTTAGAGACTGGATTTGTATTTTTAAGCTTCTTTTTATTGGTTTTAGCCTCATCAAGTAAACCAAGTGGGACAGAAGCAGACTGAAGTTCCGTAATAAAGCCTTGCCCTTTCACCAAAATATTTTTCAAAACACGCGCGCCCAACTCCCCCTTCAAGGCTACCAGGCCACAGGACATGCGCTTTGCTTCAGGATTGCTTAGCGTTATAATTTTAAGATTCTCAAGCTTGGGCAACTTCTTTGCAACCGCAGTTCCACAAAAGAGTAGCGTAGGCCCACCCAAAGTAACCGACTCATCCAATTGGCAAGCTTCAAGATAATTATCACCCAATAAAATTAGTCCAAGATCGTAAGGCTTTGCCAAAAGTTGCCTCACATCCTGAGGAATGTTTAAGAAAGAAGCCCACTCTGCTATCTCTTTCTTTTTCATGGTGGCAAAAGTAACCTCATATGGCAATATTTCACGTGCACCCTCAATCAATCCATACCCGGCTGAGAGTATATGAAGGTGAAGGTTAACCTGATCTCCCACCAGAGCTTTTTGCACCCCGTCCATCAGCCTCACATGCTGCTGTCCTGTATAAAGATTTTCTGCTGGCATAAGCATCTCCTTATGCTCTTTTTCCAACTCCCTAATTATATCAGTTCCTTTTTGAAAGTCAGATAATGTAAGTGCTTTATCTGAGTTTATGGCTTTCTTGCCAGTACAAGAAGTCAGTATTTGTATTCTCATTATAGGTACTCTTGATTAATTAATAATGCTGGTTTCCCAAAACAGCTTTCAAAAACTTACTAACTTGCTTTTACTCAATGAATGTAAAAAATGCGATCACCTATTCAACATTAAGTATTTTGTGCGTCTGCACCGACACACGCCAATCTGGGTTTTCCAGCGCGTAATTAATAGACAATTGCGTAGCCAACTGTAGCCTATTACCATCTTCTGGTTGCAGCCAAAGCAACGGCAATTTTCTACTTTGCACATCGTTTTGCCTCTGCCGCTGTGTAAATTCATTATAATTTTCAGGATGGTAGTCCGGTAGTACTAACTTTAGTTCATCGAAGTACTCCAGTGTTAGTTGCTCCTGAGGCAACTTCGGGCTACACACAATCCAGTCCGGTGTTAATAACTTAGCCCTTTCCTCATCCCAACAAGACTCCTGTAAAGAAACTGTGCCATTGGTTTCAATAGCTATGAAGAAATTTGCTTGGTGCAAAGCCTCCACAAGTTGTGCATCTATATGCAGGAGAGGCTCCCCTCCGGTTATCACACAAAAGTTGATATCACCACCTTCACCGCGCATCTCCTGAGCAAGTTCGAAGGCTGAATAGTTTTTGCTCCCTTCTTTGGTAAAGTCAGTATCGCACCACATTGGGCAGTTGGCACCTGTACGGATTGCATCACGCTCCCTAGTATTTTCATAACCAGACCATAAGTTGCAACCTACCATGCGAACAAATATAGCTGGACGACCGGCAAACAAACCCTCTCCTTGTAAGGTTTTCCAAACTGACTTTACTCTATATGTTTTTTCTATTGTAGACTTAACTTCCACCTTCAGACCCTTTCCTAATTTAGCCATCCATTTGCTTTCGCTTCTTCGTACCCTTTAGCACGTAAAATAGAAGCAGGGTTATCCAGTTTTCCATACCCCCACTCATTATATGTTGTTCGGTCCCCATTATAGTCCGTATGTGACAGGTCACGCACAATATCCAGAACACCTAAGTCATTTGCCATCTTCCAAGCTTCTGCTTTACTTAAGTCCATTAATGGCGTATGAATGTCAATCTTCTTGTCTAATGCCAAAGACATTGTTTCTTTTAGCGAGTCAACAAACACTTGCCGACAATCTGGATAACCAGAGAAATCAGCTTGGCACATCCCTCCTATTATATGAGTTATATTTTGAGTGAAAGCATAACTAATGGCAATTGTTAAGAATACTGCATTTCTGCCTGGTACAAAGGCTGCAGGAAGACTCTCATTTAAGTCATGCTGTGCTGATACGTCTTTATCATGCTCTGTAAGGGCTGATCCTTGCAACATACCGCTGATATCAATAACACGAAAAGGCACCTGCGCTTTCTCAGCAATTATTTGGGCTTGCCGCAGCTCTACCTCGTGCTTCTGTCCATACCTGAACCCAAGCGCTACCACAGATTTAAAATGCTCTTTTGCCCAAAAAAGGCACGTTGTTGAATCTTGTCCGCCTGAAAAAAGAACTAATGCTGTATCTGAACTTGTAGGCATAATTTTGTCTCCTTTATGTATATGTTGTATTAAACTACTGTGGCTTCGGACTTGTTCTTTAGTTCTGACTCTTCCCTAAGCGTAGAAACACTTACTTCATGCTCTGCAAAACATGTTTCTGTTTCCTGTAGCTTAACACGAACAGAACTAACTTGGTGATGTATTAATACATCCAAAGCATGTTCAGCAAGGTAGTTTATAATGAATTGACAAATATTCTCAGATGTTGTATCATAAGGTAAAACATAATGCTTTGACTTAAGCAAAGCCATTGCATCAAGTAATACAGTATCAGTTTCAGCCACTAAAACCCCATGATCCCATGCTTCAACTAAAGTAGCCAACACCGTTTTTATTTCCTTAAAATCTATCAGCATGCCTCTCTCATCTGCTGGTCCCTGCAACTCAACCCACATTTGATAAGAGTGACCATGTAAATGCTGACATCCACCTGTGTGCCATGGCAAGCGGTGGGCCCCTTCCCATCTGAACCTTTTGGCTACTTTCATGATTAATATATTAAATTTTACTTACAAATTTGGGCATGCGCAAAAGCGTTTTATTAGTTGCCCTACAAACCCTACAAGGTAGTTATTATTAGCACTACCAAAAAATCTTTGTACCCATCTACCTATGTTTGCACCAATTAACTCTAATTATATAATACCTTTGCGGCAACATAGCAAAATCTTTTAACCGTGATGCAGAATTCTAAAGAGCAGATAGACATTAAAGAACACTTACAGCATAGTTATAAGCAGGCCTTGGAGCACACTAGCAGCGCTCTTGATTATATGGCCGAGTATGGAATAAAACCTGAGGGGAAATTTGGCCTCTTCTTTTCGCCAGAAACTCGCCAAAAGGAAATCCATATTATGCCTTATAAGCACAAGGCAAAACAAAATGTAGTTTATGAAACAGAGCATGGCGAATTTTCAGCACTTTGCCCCTTCTCAGGTTTGCCTGATTTTGGCACATTACGTGTAGAGTATATCCCTGGCTCACATATCCTTGAACTTAAAAGCCTTAAATATTACTTACTTTCGTGGCGTAATATTGGCTCAGCTCAAGAAGATATTACTGCTTTTGTTTATGATGACCTCATAAGAGCATTGAAAGATCCACAGTATTTGGTTGTGACTACTGTGTATAATGTTCGAGGTGGCATAAATACAACTTGTAGCGTTGATAGTAGAATGCAGTAGTTATTCGATATCATAAGCACTGGAAATAAGCCAATACGTTAAAAAAGCCGCAGATATACAGAATCTGTGGCTTTTTTAGTTTTTAATGTTGCTTAAGTAGACTCCTGCAATTTCATTGCCCGCAGTAGCAAAACTCCTAGGCAAATAAACTAAGCATAAATTAGAGACTTTTAGACACGCATACAGGAATTGTGTGCAAATCGTGTGCAAATAAAAAAGCACTCACTCCGAATAAACGAGGTAAGTGCTTGATTATCAACGTGGGCCCACCTGGAATCGAACCAGGCACCTACTGATTATGAGTCAGTTGCTCTAACCGAATGAGCTATAGGCCCTTTTCCAATTTCAAGCTACGCTTCTGTAGCGCTTTCTTTGATTTCGGAGTGCAATTTTACATATTTGCATTCAATATTTCAAACACTATTCAGATATTTTTTTTCGTGGACCTAAAACAAATCAAAAATATTATCTTCGACCTGGGCGGTGTCATCATCAATATCGACTACGGCAAGAGCATTGAATACCTCCAAAAGCTTTGTAAAGACAACTGTAACATTGCTTTCAGCCAGAAAGAGCAATCCTACCTGTTCGACCTCTATGAAACAGGGGCAAGTTCAAACGAAGAGTTCCGTAACAACTTACGCCAGGCTTACCAAATAGATGCCACAGACGAACAGATAGACGATGCCTGGAATGCTATGCTACTGGATATTCCACAAGAGCGTATAGACCTGCTGCTGGCCCTTGGCAAACACTACCGCGTCTTTTTGCTTAGCAATACCAATGCAATTCACCTCAAGCGCTTCAACGAGATCGTAGCACACAGCTTTACAATCCCAAGCCTTGACTCTTTGTTCGAGAAAAGCTACTATTCGCACCTGGTGGGCAAACGTAAACCTGATGCTGCCATATTTGAGCAGGTGCTGGCCGAGAACAAGCTCGACAGAACTGAAACCCTGTTCATAGATGACAGCATCCAGCACATTGAAAGCGCCAACAAAACAGGTATACAAACACTACACCTGCAGCCACCTCTCACCATAAATCAGGTTTTTGCGGATGTCGTTAGCTAGGCCCCAGCAAAAGTACTGGTTACACCTCCTCCTGTTCTGTCTCACGCTGGTTACCACAACCATAGCTGGGGCAGAATGGATCTTTGGGAAAATGTTCTTTCTCGGGCCAGAAGGGTTTAGTGCGACCGGCACTCTTTCCTGGGCTGAGTTTACGGCAGGATTATACTTCTCGCTGCCCTTTTTAGGAGTGCTGACAGTGCATGAGTTTGGCCACTATTTTACAGCGCGCTATCACCGCACGGCTGTCACCTTGCCGTATTACATTCCGCTGTGGTTTGGCATAACGCCTTCTATCGGCACCATGGGAGCTTTCATACGGATTAAAGAACGCATTTTTTCAAGGCAGCAGTTTTTTGATATTGGTGTGGCAGGCCCTCTGGCTGGTTTTGCAGTAGCAGTTCCGTTGTTGTTTTATGCCTTTACGCACCTGCCACCACCTGAATATATTTTTCAGGTACATCCGGAGTACGAGCGTTTTGGCCTTGACTATGCACAGTATGTGTACCAGGATGCACTCGGCAGCTTTTCGATTGGAAGAAACCTCCTGTTCGTGTTCTTTGAGAGATTTGTAGCAGACCCTGCCCTGCTCCCGAACCAATACGAAGTAATCCATTACCCGCTGGTTTTTGCAGGCTACCTGTCGTTGTTCTTCACAGCGCTGAACCTGTTGCCGATCGGGCAACTGGATGGTGGTCATATCTTGTATGGCTTGATCGGCTATAAGCGATTCAATCAGCTGTCTCCGATCTTCTTCAGCCTGTTTATACTATATGCCGGCTTGGGGGTTATATCTCCTTACAGCCAGCCTGTGTGGTCTGAGGAGCTATTGGTTGTGTTTGGCCCGTTTGCTTACTGGGCATACCTGAAGTTACTGGGCACGCGTCGTATTGCCATGTTAGCCACAATGGCGATGCTTATGCTACAGTATAGTCTGGCTAACTTCTTTCCAGAGGCGGCTGGGTATATATGGCTTTGGCCTTTTTACCTGCTCTACCTGGTATTTGTGTTACAGCCCGCTATGCCAAAGTTGAAGTATAGCCTAATGCTGGCAGGCATTGTACTGCTGCTTCAGGTGCTTATTTCGCTGGCCTTTCCAGATGCCAATGGGTACAGTGGCTGGCTTGTTTTCGGTATACTGCTATCACGGGTCATGGGTATCTTCCATCCCTCCTGCCCCGATGAGCGGCCACTTACACCGCTTCGCAAGTTATTGGGCGTTTGCGCTTTTGTGGTGCTCCTGCTCTGCTTCAGCCCTTCGCCATTTATCATAGAGTAGGTTAAGCTTGTAGAGTAAAGATGCTAAAAAGCCGCAAACTCAAAACGCAGGTATATGGGAGCTAGAAGAGACCGCTTAGTTAAGGCAACAGAAAGACAGGGCTATGGAGGTATAGCTAGAGCTATTCAAGTATGGCTTTTTAAGCCAGTTGAGTCATAAACTCAACTGCATCACAGGACACGGATTGCAAACTCGCACCAGCGGAACAGAAGCCAGCAGAGATCAGCAGATGTGCGACAACAGGAAAGGTTCATTTAAAATAAGCTCGTGTTGGTCTAGATAAAGGTAAAAGCCACCCTACAAAAAAGGGAGAGCAGGTAGTAGTACCTGCTCTCCCTTTTTACAAAATTTATACTTCGTTAGCCGTTATAAGCTAAAATACCACCCAATAGGTTACGCACGTTACTGAAGCCCTGCTGCTGCAAAAAAGCTTTGGCTGAGGCGGAACGGGCACCGGAACGGCATTGCACAATTACTTCCTGTTCTTTCAACTCGTCCAGGTCCTCTACACGCTGTGGCAGTGTGCCTAGTGGAATATTCTGTGCCCCAGGTATGCTTGTTTCCTGATACTCCCAATCTTCACGTACATCTATGATAACTGGCGTTTCTCCCTTGTTCAGGCGTTCCTTTAGTTCTTCGGCTGTAATGTCTGCTGATGCAATCATGGTTTTGTCAGTATTAGTTTCTTTGTGATGATAGCTTTTCTGTTTTGAATACGCAAGGTATAAAGCCCCGGTGACAAATGCTCTAGATGTAAAGGCATTCTGCTGCCTTTGTACGCCTGACTATGCACCAGGCGGCCCAGCATATCAAATACCTGCACTTGCTCATAAGGTTCGCTTAAGTATACTTCCCCTGTACTTGGGTTAGGGTATACCCGCATTGCCCGCCTATAAAGGTCATCTTCCACACCAAGCGGTGCCTCGCCCAGCATAACAGGCCGCATCATTACGGCACCTTCAAACCTGGTTTCTGCTAACCAACCTGTGGCTACGGTATACGTAAAACGTCGGCCCGGCACATGTTCGTTTCTATCAAAACCAATGTTAATAAACCTTTCGCCGGGCTGCGACCACCCTATGTAAAAGCTGCCTTCTACCGGTACTGGCCTGTCAAGCTTTACCTCGTAGAACTTGTTCAGGCTATCGCTGTACTGGATCTGGAAGTTCTGCTGATAAAGCGTTTCTCCCGGCAAGCCATTGTCATCTTTCCATACCCGGAAGGTGATAGAGCTACCTTCAATGCTTTTGCCGACCCTAGGGAAGTATACCCGAAAGGCGCTAAGCTGGTCTGCCTGGTTCAGGTCATATCGTTGCGCCACCTGCGAATTTCCATTGCCGTTATTTAGCAAGTTAAACCCTGCCTCTGCTGTGCCATCATCATAGGCATAGTAATCAGCAAAGGCGGTGGTACGTGCTGTACTGTCGTTGGCTCGCTGTAGCTGGTTTTGCTCCTTAGTATCCAGCAGAATTCCATGTGCCAGTGTAAAGTCGCCAGAGGCCGGTAAATTGATATTACCTAAAGTAGGCGTACCCGATATGCTGTATTGCCGGGCTGCACCGGGAACCAGTGCCTGTGCACGCAAAAAAGTATCAGCAGCAGTTTCGTTATACTTCCTAATATAGCCCCTCCAACTGATAGCACCCGGCAAGTTGCCCAGGTTGTTAAGCGTAGCGTTTACTTCTTCTGCCAGTTCGGCCTCGGGGTTCTGCAGAAACTGCCAGGAAGGCATAGCTGTATAGTTTTTCAATAACCTGCTTACTCCTTCGCTAATGGCAATATCCCGGGTAGTGTTCTGCCCCTTGCGGCGGTTTCTGTCCAGCTCCACGTAATCGAGATTCCATACATCTACCATGCCGTTTCTCATGCCTATGTTCCGGAACCTGAATTGAAAGGAGCTGTGAAAGTACCGCGGCTTCTTTAGCCCCACAAACACCTGTGCAAAGGCTGTTGCCCTACCGACTGCTGGCTGTCGCCACACCTCCTGCCACGCCCCAGTGTTATCTTTAAACTCCAGCACCAGGTACCGTTCGTTATTGATAGTAAGTACTGGTACTTCACCCAGTCCGCCAGACTGCCAGTAAAAACTAAGGTAAACCGAATCAACCGGATTAAGGCCTCCAAGTAAAACAGGTGCAGAAGTTAATGTATCAGAGGCACCTGCAGACACTGCATTAAGGGCATAGCCTATGCCACGGCTGTTAAGGCCATCAAAAGTAGCGACATTTTTAGTGAGGGGCTCAAAGCCAAAACGGTTATTGATAGTAACACCGTCACCAGACCAGCGCATCGGGTTAAGGGCGTTGGCTCCAGAAAAGTCATCGAAAAAAGGAAGCGTAAGCGCATCTGCCTGGCGCAAAGCATACCTTGCCCGCTGCGGCTCCTTAGCTGCCTCCTGCTGCAGCGGCTGTAGCACTACCTGCGCCCAAGCGGATACTGTGCTTAAGCAAAGTAAGGATAAAATAAGTGCCAGTTGTTTTCTCATGTTAGCTCCTAAAGGAATCTGATTCATATTAAAAATAAGCCATCTGCTAAGCCAATTCTAGTTTGAACTTAGTACTTGTTCAGACTCTGCTCCATTACCCTTTACGTATAACGAAAGCGCCCGCCATTTTCTGGCAGGCGCTCCTCATTTATTCTTGCTGGTCTTACTCTATCCCCTGCACAGACTCCTGCCCCGATACCCAGAGGTCTACCAGTTCGCCAACCCGAATCTTGGCATTAACTTCGGCAAAAGGCCTTTGTTTCACCACCGTACCAGTAGGCTCTGTACTGCTCGGGTCGTAGAAGATGTTACCTACCTGCAAACCTTGGCCTGCCAGTAGTATAGAAGCTTCATCAACAGGCATGCCTACTACATTAGGCACCTCAAATTCAGTATTACCTAAACCGTCGCCCACGTGCAGGTCTACCACAGCACCTTTAGGCACCATGTCTCCTGGTTTGATTTCGCGGCCATTTACAAATTGCTTTAGCACAGCATTCTGCTGCAAATCCGGCACATACGTGATTTTACCTTTGCGCAAGTCGTAGCTCTTCAAGATCAGCTCAGCGTTTTTCACCGATCCATCAATCAGCTTCGGCATCTTGATCATCGGCGGATTCTTCATGTTGATAGAAATATAGATCTTCCGATCCTCCTTCACCTTTGCCCCTGGCGCCGGGTCCTGGGTCAGGATTTCGAACGGCTTTTGATCTGGCTTATAGGTAGAGTCGTTGATGTAATACCGCAGACTTTGCTCATCTAACAGCTCCTCCGCATCCGTCAACTGCATGCCAGTAATTTTAGGCACCGAGATCGTTTCACCATGATTGGTGGCAGAAGGTAGGTAGAGGTAAAAAAAGCCGAATATAAGCGCAGCAACAATAACTGCCATCACGGCCAGATGCTTCAGAACATCTACAAAAGAATTTACTTTAAACATGGGTTTTAT
>NZ_JBHTLD010000183.1:0-10247 GCF_042678745.1 Pontibacter rugosus
CATGATATTATGATATGCATTAGAGGTTCGCTGCTACTTTCAGATCAAGATCAACAGTCCTAACATGGAAAAGCAAACTAAACGGGCTAAGCCGCCGAAACTTTATCCGCAACTCTGTTATTGCCGCTACAGGCGCTTCTTTACTGCCCTCCATACTTGTTAAAGGCTTAAGCGTCTACCTTCCGCCAAACAAGCATTGCCGACCTATTTAGCCTTGGTCTTTACCTCTAGAAATTAACAGCATTATAAGGAGTACAAGCCCAAGAGAAGGTTCTAGAGATGCTTCCTTCCCTGCCAAAGCACTCAGCCAATAATATCTACATATGCGAAAATCATCTACAGCGGTAACATACTGCTATTTACATAGCAGTCCTTTACTAGCCCATGAAGTGTTGGCATTTTATTAAACAAGAATCGTTTCGGAGAAGAACAGGAAGAAAGCCACCCATACAAAAAAAGCACTTACAAGTTTTACCTTATAAGTGCTTTTAAAAGTGATCCCGTTTGGATTCGAACCAAAGACCTACTGCTTAGAAGGCAGTTGCTCTATCCAGCTGAGCTACGAGACCATTCATTAAGGAAAGTGAACTTCCCTTAAACAAAAAATTTCGGAATTGCTTCCGAAATTTTTTAGTCGGGGTGGCAGGATTCGAACCTACGACCTCCACATCCCAAATGTGGCGCGATACCGGGCTACGCTACACCCCGAACTGTTTTTGCTTTAAAGCTTCTTGTTTTAACAACCTTTCTGCCTTATTGCGGTGCAAAGTTAAGTGAAGATTTCTGATTTGCAAAAGTTTTTTAAACTTTTTTTTATTTCATCATCTTGCTGCGGAGAGGGGGGGATTCGAACCCCCGGTACCCTTACGAGTACGGCAGTTTAGCAAACTGCTGGTTTCAGCCACTCACCCACCTCTCCGTGGTTACCCTTCCTGCTAAAGAGTATGCAAACATACTACAACGCCTATAATAACGCAACACCTAACAGCAAAAAACTATTCAAAAGATGTAGCAATTCTTACGCTATCAAGGCTAACTTCCTGATACTACTACACTTGACAAGTATAAATTATTTAAAATATTTTTCACCTGCAGCGTCTCTCCTGCCCCATTATCCTGCTCCTGCCTGGTTTTGATAACCTTTTCAGCCCTTACTATATACCAAAGTACAGCGGCTGCATGTTAGTAAGTGGTAGTTTAGTATATTTGTAACTAGAGGCAATCGCTGTTTACAGCAATTTATTTTTTTGCCTTACTCCAAAAATGACCTGGTACCAAACCCTTACTTTACTTGAGATCCTGTTCGGCGTACTGTTCGTTGTGCTGTACGTGGGCTATCTGCTGCGTGTGCGTAAGGTGGCGCTATTTTTTAAGCAGCGGCCCCATGGTGTCTGGTTTAAGTTTGTGCTGCGCCTCCTGTACACTGGTCTGTTGATCGTGGCTATACTTGGGCCTTCCTTTGGCGCGATGAAAAAGGAAATCAAGACCATCGGAAAGGATTTATACATAGCCGTAGATTTATCTAAATCAATGGATGCCACAGATGTGCAGCCTTCCCGCCTTGAGAAAGCGAAAGTAGAGACCATGCGCCTGATCAACCGCTTCAACTCTGATCGAATCGGTTTGATGGTTTTTTCTACTGAAGCCTATATTCAAAGCCCTCTCACTTATGATCAAAATGCTTTACAACTGTATGCACAGACATTACGCACCAGTTTACTTCCCCACTCCGGCACCGACTATGCCCCTCTCTTACAACTTACACTTGAGAAGCTAGGCCAGGAGGTTAGCCCAGGGGCAGACGTGCAAAAAGCACGTGTACTGGTCTTGATCAGCGATGGCGAAGACTTCGGAAATCAAGTAGAGCAGTTGGCAGAACAATTGAGGGAGCAGAATATCCGCGTCTATACGTTAGGGATCGGAACCGTAGAAGGCAGCTCTATTCCAGATAACAGAGGCTTTAAGAAAACAAGTGAGGGCCAGACAGTACTCTCAAAGCTAAACCCTGAGCCATTAGTACAACTGGCAGAGTTGACCGGGGGTGCTTACTTTGAAATAAACGAACGTGTAAGCGAGGTAAGTAAGTTGATTAATGCCATCAATAATATAGAAGGAGAGCTACGCGAAAGTAAAACCATTGATGTGACAGCCAATAAATATGTGTACCCTCTGGTACTGGCGCTGGTGCTGATTTTGCTGGATGCTTTTATAACCGTTAAACTTATCAGGATATGAAGCCCCTGTTCCTCGCTATACTTCTGATCAGCTTCTTCAGCGGCGGCATTACCTCTATTTCTCGCATAAACCAGTATGCAAAGGATGCTGCCACAGCTTATTCCCGCAAAGAGTATATAGAGGCAATTGCTGCTTATACTTACCTTCTGAATGATTTGGAGGTTGAAGATGATCAACTTCGTCTCAACCTGGCTCATTCTTATTATCAAGCCGGCTTATACTCACAGGCGATGGCAGCTTACCAGCTTTTGGCTGATCATCCTACACACCACCTTCGCGCTTTGTCTCACTTGCAAATCGGCAATATTTATAGCAAGCAGAAAAGCTATAAGCGTGCACTATCGCTTTACAAGCAGGCTCTGGTGATAGAACCCACAAATGAAGCGGCACGCTACAACTACGAACTACTGAAAAAATACCTGGAGCTGCACCCCGAAGCAGTACAGCCAGAAGAAGACTTACCTGTACCAGACGAGGAAACAGAGGCTGCTCCAGACAGTATACAGGCACCTCCACCAGCTGAAGAAGACCTGGAGTCACAGCCAAAGAAAAACTCTGACGAACGGGGCGAACAGCAAGAAGAGATAGAGCAACCTGAACCTGACTCCAAGGGAGAACAACAGCAGAAAATGGGAGCCCGAGAACTGGAAAATCTACAAGGCAACCGCGAACGCGAGGAAGCCGCCGGTGAAGCTCCTGGCAGCACAAAAGGCCAGAACCAGAACAGCGCGCCTGATGGAAACACCAGGCGCAACAGCAGTGCAGAGGCTCCATCGTCTGAGGATTTACAAGCTCAAACACGAAGATCCAGGCTGCAACAGGCCAACATGAGTCCTGAGAAGGCAAGGCTTCTGCTTGATGCCATGCGGAACGCTGAGGTACAGTACATCCAGCAGTTGCCTAAAAAAGCTACCCGAAAGCCTGACCCAGCAAAGCCGGATTGGTAATACCTCGTCCTTATCCCTTTTTGATTAGAATACTGACACACTTGAGACAAGCGCTTGAAGGGCTGTCGTTTTATTAAATCCTGTTTAACATTCAATCTTATAAGCGAAAGCTGCCTATTATAGGTTCTGGCAAAGAAGCGGCAGCGCTATGAGCTTTATAGCACGATTAAGGTTATTTTACAGGCTTTTGCAGTGCAAAAGACAGACTTTACCATACTCCCAGCACAACTTTAATTCCTAAGATTGAACAAAATGATTTTTTGCGGGATTTAGCTGTATCTAGTTTTTAAATACTATGTAAGCAAGTCAATATTCAAAATCAAAACTGCTAAAGCCGGGCTTGACGACACAAGAAGTTTTTTCAAAAAAAAAGCCTCTGCTAATGCAGAGGCTTTTTCATTTACTGATGCAGTGATTATTGCTTCATAAAGGTCAACGTTTCAACAGTACGACCTCCTTGCAACTGCAACACATATTTAGCTACTGACAAGTCTGTAACATCCAGTTGCAGCACCTGACCTCCTGTTACTTTCGTTTCTCTTACAACACGTCCATCCATGCTAATGATGCGCACAACAAAGGTAGCTTCAACAAGTGATGTCAGATCTAAATTAAGTGTGCCAGTAGTCGGGTTCGGGAACAGCATGATCAGCGATGCAGCTTTCTCATTTATCTGCACAGAAACCACTTTGCTGTACGTCACCTTGCCATCCAGGTCTACTTGCTTCAAACGGTAGTAGATGACACCAGTAGGAGCATTTTTATCTAACAGGTTATAGTCAAGGCGTACATTGCTGTTACCTGCGCCTTTCACCTTACCAACGGTTGCAAAGCTGCGTCCGTCCTGGCTGCGTTCTACTATAAAGTAGTCGTTATTCAGCTCAGAGGCAGTTGCCCAGTTTATCATCACCCCGCCTTTTTGTGCTGTAGCAGCCAAGTTAATAAGCGTAACTGGCAGTGGTGTGATAACATCTTTATCTCGGAAGGCAGGATTGATATCAGTTGATCTATCAAACCCAAAGCTATCGGTATCAAACAGGTCTATCAGGCCATCACCATCTGAGTCATGATAGTAGAGGTTACCAAACACCTGGAAGTTGAGTATGCGGCTACCGGCAGCTATGGTTTCCAGCCATTTTGGATTGATACCTTCTTTTACAGGGGCTGGGTAGAAGTCTGCCGATGCTCCAGCTCTTGCTCTAAAATCAGCAGCCATGGCTAACACATCATCAATAGATAAACCATCCTTATTCAAGTCATATGCCTCTTCAAAGTCAGACTTTCCGTCATTATCGCTATCAGTATCCAGGTAATCAGTAATACTATCACCTTCTGAGTCAACAGGCGTGATAGCCACTCCATTTGTGCCACAACCACAGCTCGCATCGTAGTTATCATCTATACCATCTCTGTCGGCATCCAAACCAGAAGGCAATTTTCTTACAGCGTCTTTTGCCTGTGCTTCCAGGTTGTCCAATATGCCGTCGTTATCAGAATCAATATCCAGGTAGTCAGGAATACCATCACCGTCAGTGTCTGGTATTTTGTCTGGAGTTATTCCGACAGAGCCAGGAATACCGTTTGTACCTACAATACTTGTCAATCTACCTGTGCTTGGGTCGTACTGAGTGGGAGCTTTTCCGCTATGTGCTTCTATCACATCCGTTATACCATCACCATCAGAGTCCAGATCAAAAGAGTTGATAATACCGTCACCGTCTTTATCAAGGTTTGCACAAACACCTTTGGCATTTAACACGCAGAAATCCGCATCTTTATAGTTAGGTATCCCATCCTTGTCATGGTCAGCAGAAGGGTCAATACCACCTGATTCTACTAAATCCGGAATACCGTCGTTGTCGTCATCCAGGTCATCCACATCAGCAACCCCATCTACATCATAATCCAGCATTACTGGAATGGTATAGGTGGCTGGAGTGGCATCTACAGCTCCTTCGGTATCTTTAACGGTATAGGTAAACACTACGTCATTCTCATTGCCATAAGCAGGATCGAAGTAGATGGCGCCTCTTAATGTTAACCAGGAGTAGTCTTTATTAAGCTCTGCCTTATTATCACCTACATACACTATACCTTGAGATTCTGGTGGCAGGCTTGAAAACCGAAACTGTGCCAGGCTGTTAGCAGCTTCGGCATCAGCACCTTTAACCGGATCAATTGCAGTTTTTGGGGCAGAAGTAGAAATTGTTTTAGAGTTACGCACATTTTCTGCTATCGGCTCTCCGTTAATCGGGATGGTGATGGTGGCAACCTCGCTTACTGCACCATACTTGTCTGTAACAGTATAACTTAGTACAACATCATCTAAATTGGCAAAAGCAGGGTCAAAGGTGTTTGTTAGCAAGAAGGTGTTCACGCCATATTCTGGCCCAACTGCTAAACTTACTCCCCCCACAGATAAAGTTCCCTGATTGGCAGTAGGAACGGATAAGAACTTAAACTTTAGTGTATTGAGATCTTCATCGTCTGGATAAATACCATTAGTAATAGTAAGCACCTTTGGTCCGTCGGTGTTTAACATCTTTGTGAAAGTGATGTTTCTAGCTATTGGACGTCGATTATTAGTTACAGGTATAGTGTAAGTAGCCGGAGTAGCATCCCAGGCTTTATCGCTGTCTGCTACCGAGTAAGTAAAGGTGATGTTTCCTGTGGCTGTTGCATCTAGTGGGTCATACTTCAAAGTGTTGTGCAAGTCCCAGCTGTAGGCTTGGCCTTCAGCTACTGTCTGATTATCTACTGTTAAAGTGCCAGACGCAGGCATCGTGGCAATACGGAAAAAATCAGGGATTCCTGCAGGAACTTCACCGTCATTACCTCTAAGCGGATTTAGAAGCGTAGCATCAGCTGTGCTTACAATAGCCGGGCTATGCATTACATCTTCGGCTATTGGCTCGCCATTAATTGGAATGGTGATGGTAGCCGGTGTTAGGTCTTCGGCACCATCGTTGTCAATTACTGTATACTTAATGTATACATCTGCCAGGTTTTCTTCAGCCGGGTCAAAGGTTATTGAAGGCAGACTTGTAAATGTATAAATTTGCCCTGCCTCAACAATTCTACCATTTACTCTTAGTACCCCTTGTGCATCGACTGGTACCTCTAAAAATTTAACGTAAGCAATAGAACCATCTGCATCAGTAGGAAATGCTGTCACAGGTATAGTCAGGCTGCTAACATTCGCTGTATTCAACAGCGTTTGCGTTGTAAAGTCTTTCGTTTCCGGACGTGCGTTATTTTTAAGTGATATTATATAAGTGGCCGGTGTTGCATCCCAGGCACCTTCGCTGTCAGATACAGTAAAGGCAAACGATGCATCCGCAGTTTCTGCATCTAATGGGTCGTAGGCTAACCTGTCTCTCATGCTCCAGGCATAAGGCGTATTCAAGGCCACCGCCTGTCCATCAACCATAAGCGCACCTTGCCCAGTTTTAGTCATTACTTTAAAGAAGCTTGGAGCACCTGCTGGATTTTCGCCATCATTTCCTTCTAGCTGTTTAAGAAGCGTTGCATCGGCTGTGCTTGGTATAGTCGGGTAGTTGGTAACAGCAACTGCAATAGGTTCGCCATTGATTGGAATAGTGATGGTGCCTGCATGTACATCAGGCGTTTCACCATTTTCGCTGTCTACAACTGTAAATCTAAACGTTGCATCTGCCGTATTTGGGCTGGCAGGATCAAATGTTAGCTTATTACTGTAAGCTAACCAGTTGTAATATTTGCTTGTAGTGGCCGCTTCTCCGTTAATATAAAGTAAACCCTGCTCTGGTGTTGGTAATACTGAGATTCTAAACTCTTGTATAGTACCATCACTATCAGATGCTGTTAGAGCATCAATAGAAGTAGCTGCAGCTCCGTTACTTAACGTATTTGTATTTGTTTTACTAAGCGATCTAGGGTAATCGTTAAGCGGTATAGTATAGGTAGCGCTGTTACTTGTTAAACCTCCTGCGTCCTTAACAGTATAATTAAATACTACATCTGCTATAGCCGTATTAACCGGGTCAAAAGTTAATTTGTACCTATCAGCCCACGGATAATCCGTTGTAGTATTGGCATTTACACCATTTACTCTTAAAACACCAATAGCAGTCGAAGGCAAGTTTGATAACCTGAAGGTCAAGGGGTGCTCACCATCCGGATCTGTAGCAGTCAAAATTCCGTCCAGGTTTTCAAAAGCAGCTGTATTGATAATTGGAGTAGAATGAGCAACATTTATAGCTACAGGAGCCTCGTTCACATTGGTAACATTTACAGTAATTGCCTGCTCTTTAAATAGAGTTGGTGAACCATTGTCAGTAACTCTTACAGTAACTAAATAGCTGTTATTTCTATCCGAGTCGGTTGGATTTTCATAATCAGGGGCGGTAATAAATGTTAGCAATCCTGTTGATGGATTGATGCTGAATTTGCCTACATCAGCCCCACCTGAGATAGTATAAGTGAGCGTAGTAGTAGCATCTACATCTGTGGCTGTAACAGTAGTCACTGCTGTGGTATTCTCAGCGATAGTTGTTGCTGCAGTAGCGCTACCTCCATTAGAGGTGATAACAGGAGCCTCGTTTACGTTCGTTACATTGATGGTAAAATTTTGTGTGGCAGAGAATACCACCCCATCCGAAGCACGCACTGTGATGGAGTGCGAAGTAGCACTCTCAAAATCTAAAAGTGCGCCATTAGCAACTGTTACCACACCAGACGTGCTATTGATGGAAAAACGCCCTCCGGCATCATTGGTAAGAGCGTAAGATATAGTACCTCCATCCGGATCAGTAGATCTTGCTGTTATGCCTACAAGTGTTCCGGTAGCAGCATTTTCAGCAACTGTGTTTGCGGCAGCGTTTATGTCTGTAGGGGTAGAAGGAGCCTCGTTCACATTGGTAACATTTACTGTAATTGCCTGCTCATCATAGCTTGTAGCAGAACCAGTCTCCGTAACTCGTACTGTAACAAGGTAGGTGTTTGTTCCTCCCGCTGATCCTGGGGCTTCAAAATTTGGGGCACTTTTAAATGTCAGGACACCTGTGCTTGTGATATTAAATTTTGCAGCATCTGCTCCGCCTATTATACTATAGGTACGGGCATTATTCTCCTGATCAGTAGAGGTGACAGTAGTAACTGCTGTTGAATTTTCTGGTACTGAAATAGACGCCGTAGCTCCTCCTCCATTTGAGTTGATAACAGGGTAGGCATTAAACTTTATCTCACAAACTGAGTGCTGGTTTACTGATGCACCTGTACTTGCTGTGTAGCCAAAGTATACATTAGCATTATTACTAAAAATACTTGCTACTATATCTCCCTTATATTCAGTTCGGAAAGCACCATCAAAATATACAGACATGGTATTAGTTTCCCTGTTCCAGATGATTTTAACTGTATGAGGAATACCATCTTCTACATTGACTGTAGTACTGCTCATCTGCACAGGTGCAGTAGATGTTGCAGTTGCCGCTGATGAGTTCGTTACATTACCATTCCAAAAGAAGTTTGTATGGTCGAATGTTGGTTCAGAGCCGTTTTGGTAAGTATCAAATTCTACCCCAAATGATGGTGTAATTCCTTGAAAACCTAACCCTAACCCTATTGCTCCTGATGCAAAAGCAGGATAAGGGTTAGCACGCTGAAAACCAAAAGCTATACCATCGGCGCCAGCATCGTTATTGCCGAAGTTTGCGTCAAAAGTAATTTCAAAAGAACTGTTTAGGTCAATTGTATATGCGCTCCATACCTGCCCCTGTTGGTTACCTGTAGCAGTTGTAAGGCGGTAACAGTTTGTATCAGTTTTTACAGCATTACCACTTGCCTGATACAAGTCGTTTGTAATCTCAATAGTAACAGGCACCTCAGAGCTACAACCATTAGCATCAGTAACTTTGATGGTTCTGTTGTAAGTTCCAGCAACAGGTGTACCTGTATTAACTGTTATAGTCCCATCTGAATTTAAGGATAAAAAACTTGGAAGTGCTGTACTACCTACTGATGCTCCTGTTATAGTTCCATCAGGGTCTGATACAGTAGCTACTACCTTACCATTAGAAAGCGCCCCCTTCGCATAAACATTATTTGTTGAATAAACGGCAGGATTGCTAGGGTTAACTGTAGCTGTTACGCGAACCCTAGTGCTTTCGCAGCCAGTTGTAGTGTTAACAGCAGTAACCCAGTAGTCTCTGGTTACAGAAACATTAGGTGAGTATGTACTATTTGTTGAGAGAACTGTAGTGCTTGTTTCAGTACTGTACCATCTGTAAGAACCAGTGGAGCCGTTAGCGCCTAAAGTTACATTACCGCTACCGCAACGAACTCCATCTACTTTATTTGGAGTGGCAGGTGTAGGGTTAACTGTTAATACAATATACTGCGAGTAATTTGTATCATCAGTAGGCCATCCCCACCAGCTATAAGTTCTTGTCACATATCTAACTCTATAGTACTTACTGTCATCTGCCAAGTTTGCAGTAAATGTGTAAGAAGCGCTTGTTGCTCCTGATATATTAGAATAGCTAGAACCACCGTTAAGGCTATACTGCCATTGCGTACTTCTTAATTCCGCTGAGCCTGAGTATGTAAATGTATGAGTCACAGATTCACCTTCACACGCTAATTTTGATGTTTGTGCACTAGTTTCTACTGGAGCTAAAAACAAAAAACCCAAAAACATACATGTCCCTGCAATCAAGATTTGTCGAGATCTTTTAGGAGCTAACTTAGAATTATTTATACTACTAACTACTTTAACTTTACCAGAAGCCGCCCTGTTAAAAGCAATGCTAAACAAGAGCAATACTACAATAGATGCAACAATCACTAAACCCGCACCGATACCATCAGCAAATATTGTTGGTGAGACCTGTTGAATAAGCAGGCTTGTGCGTAAGCCCCCCCCATCCTTACCCGGAGAGGCGCACACCTGTGCAAATGATTCAGGATTTACTGCCATGAAAAGCAGCAACAAAGCAACTAAGCGAATGCTATACCTTTTGGTTTGGCTAAAAGTAGTGGTTAGCATGATAAAATAAGTGATTAAAAAATTGTTCGAGGTAAATA
>NZ_JBHTLD010000184.1:0-10214 GCF_042678745.1 Pontibacter rugosus
AATTTATTTATCGGTAAAATTTATACTTAAAGTACCTGCAGGCATTTGTCTGCGAGCTATTCTGAAAATCTATTCAATTACAGCAGTGGTATCATTGTCTTCGGCAACATCTTCCATTTCGTCGGTACGCTCTTCGGCTCTGTCTTCCAGCTCTTCTACCCTATCATCTGCCTGCTCTGTGGCAGGAGAGCTACAGGAGGCAAAACCCAATATAGACGTAGTCAGCGCAAAGGCATATAAGTTTTTTTTCATGGTTCTATGATTTCGAAAATAATACAGCTGTTCTAAAAGCTGCACGCACTATGCTTGGCTAGCTTCAGAACATGAGATGCAATACGTCTGTGGTTTAACATAGTTTTGATGAAATATATAAAAAAGCCGAAAGGCACCCTTTTGAGGTGCCTTTCGGTATCCCGGCCATGCGCCAGGTGGTTTTCTGGTTGCTGATTATTGAACAGCAGCAGCAGAATCAATTGGAGCTGCAGTAGTATCAGCCTCAAGAGAAGTAGTGTCTTCTACTACAGTTTGCTCTACTGTTTCAACTTCAGTAGCAGTCTCTTCTGCATTGCTGCAAGAAGCGAAAGTGAAAAGACCAGCAACGAAAAGTAAACCAAATACTTTTTTCATGATGTTTGATGATGTTAAATGAGGCGCAAATATACTACTATATCTCTATCACCAAATATCCTGTAAAACTATTTTTTCCTGAAAACTAAGTTTATCGGAACACCCTCAAAACTAAAGTGTTTGCGGATGCAATTTTCTAGGTAGCGGCTGTACGGCTCCTTGATATACTGTGGTAAATTACAGAAAAAAGCAAACGTGGGGTTATGCGTAGGCAGCTGCGTTACATACTTGATCTTCACAAACTTACCCTTGATAGCTGGTGGCGGATAGCGCTCAATCTCCGGCAAAATCAGGTCGTTTATTTTAGACGTAGGTATTTTCTTTGTCTTGTTGTCATATACTTCCATCGCCTTCTCAACTGCTTTGAGAATACGCTGCTTGGTAATAACTGAGGTAAAGATTACCGGCACATATTTGATCGGAGCAATACGCTTCAGTATCTCTTCTTCAAACTCCTTGGTACTATGCGTATCTTTCTCTACCAGGTCCCACTTGTTCACAAGTATAACAATACCTTTGCGGTTCTTCTCGGCCAGCGTAATGATGTTCACATCCTGCGATTCGATACCACGGGTGGCATCCAGCATCACAATACATACGTCAGCATCTTCTAAAGCACGAACAGAACGCAGCACCGAATAAAACTCGATATCTTCGCTTACTTTGCTCTTGCGGCGAAGCCCAGCAGTATCTACAATGATAAACTCTTTTCCGAAAGCATTATAGCGCGAGTGGATGGCATCGCGCGTAGTACCAGCCTGATCGGTTACAATGTTTCTTTCCTCGCCTAGCAGCAGGTTCACAAAAGAAGATTTGCCTACATTCGGGCGGCCAAGTACAGCCAGCTTCGGAATACCCGCATCCGGATCTTCTACACCTTCTTCCTTAAAATGCTTTACCACCTCGTCCAGCAGTTCGCCGGTACCGGAGCCGTTCTGCGACGACACAGGAAAAATCTCTTCCCCTATACCCAAGCCATAGAACTCGCCCATTTGGTGTGCGCGCGCATTGGTATCTGCTTTGTTTGCCACAATGTACACAGGCTTCTTAGACCGGCGCAGCACGTTGGCAAATTCCTCATCCAGGCCAGTCAGGCCTGCATCCACATCTACCATAAACAAGATCACATCGGCCTCGTTCATGGCCAGCTCTACCTGGCGGTTAATTTCAGATTCAAAAATATCGTCGGACCCGTGCACGTAGCCACCTGTGTCAATCACAGTATAGTACTTGCCGATCCACTGGCCATGGCCGTAGCTGCGGTCGCGTGTTACACCGCTCACGTTGTCCATGATGGCTTTGCGCTGCCCGATCAGGCGATTAAATAAAGTGGACTTGCCCACATTTGGGCGTCCTACAATGGCAATGATGTTTGATGACATCGAACTAAAATAAAAATGTTAAAGTGCCCCCGGAGCACCATGCCCCGAAGCTTTATGGTGCGCTACTCTTCGCGGTAACCGAAGCGCTTCAGCAACTTCTGGTCTGTCCGCCAATTCTCGTTCACGCGCACGTATAAATCAAGAAATATCTTCTTCTGGAAAAAGTCTTCCATATCAATGCGAGCCTGTGTACCTACTTTTTTCAAAGCGGCTCCCTGCTGGCCGATAATAATGCCCTTCTGGCTCCTGCGTTCTACAATTATCTCTGCCCGGATGCGAATGATATCTTCCTCTTCCTTAAACTCCTCTATCACCACTTCGGTGCTGTAAGGAATCTCTTTCTTATAGTTGAGCAGGATTTTTTCCCGGATGATTTCTGACACAAAGAATCGCTCCGGTTTGTCGGTCAGTTCGTCTTTCGGATAGAAAGCCGGGTGTTCCGGCAGGTAATGCAACAGGCGACTGAACAAATGCTCCAGCCCAAATTTATGAAGCGCCGAAATAGGCAGTATTTCGGTTGGGTTCATCTGTTCTTTCCAGTAATCCACCTTTTGGTTTACCTCTTCCTCAGTAGCCTGATCAATCTTATTGATTAACAGCAAGATCGGCACCTCCGCGTATTTTAAGCGTTTAAGCACATCGTCCTCGTCGTGTTTTTCATAGATATCGGTCATGAACACGATTACATCGGCATCTTCCAGCGAGGTGCGCACAAAGCCCATCATAGACTCATGCAGTGCATACTGCGGCTTGATAATGCCAGGCGTGTCGGAGTAAACGATCTGAAAATCATCCGAGTTCAAAATGCCCATGATTCGGTGCCTGGTAGTTTGTGCTTTCGAGGTGATGATAGAAAGCTTTTCGCCCACCAGCGCGTTCATCAATGTAGATTTACCTACGTTGGGCTTGCCCACTATACTTACAAAACCTGCTTTATGAGGAGTCTCGGCCATACACTAAAATTTGAGGTTGCAAAATTACTTCTTTTTTACGAGACTGCGGCAGAATGTGTAATTTATTGTGAATGAGGAGAGATAGAAAGATTAGTTTATACTTTCATAGCTTTTCTCCGCTGGTACACGCTTTGCAACTTGTATCCTTTTATAGTGTTGAGTTTGCAACTCAACTGGCTAACAAAGCCATACTTGCTACAGCCTGGGCCATACTTGCAATGGTATCATTTATGCTTCCATAGCCGCTGCTTTCCGCATCTTCAGCCAAGCTACCCCTTCTAATTGCTGTTTATCCTCCAGCTCCCAAATACCTACTGTTTCACCTTTAGCTTTGGAGCGCTCAAGCCCGCGAGGGCCAGTCCTCGGGTTGAGCGCTGTGTGCCTGAAGCTGCTCCGGGGATAGCGGCCCTCTATTCGCTCCGCTGCGGGCTGCTCTTCGGGCACCGCAACATGCACAAGGCGCCCAACCCGAGGACTGGAAACAGTTCAGGTAGCCGCAGCTGATGGAGCTTCAGCCACTTTTTGTAGGGAAAGGTCACGACCTGTCCGCACGATACAGTCATGGATGAATCTTATACTTTAACTTTAGCAGCTTCAGAAATTCCCCTCCTCGGAGAGGCTAGGGGTGGGTTCACATGAATAGCAAAACTACATTGCCTATACTTTAGAGCCAGCGTTACAAACTTTCTCCTACACCTAATCCTACTGGGGAAAAACAGAAGGCGCAAAACCACCTTTGTATCTTAAATAAGGTAAAAGTGTTTCAAACATCTACTGTATAGCCGCTGTCATTCCGAAAAAATCCTGGTTGTAAAAGAGGCCCCATAGCCCCCCGGAGGTGAAGCAGTAGCGGTTTGCTAAAAGGAGAGAATTAGAATAGGTTTTAGCCTTTTAATACATTAAAATATATTCCTGCAAGATCACCCCTTGAATAGGATAGATATTGGTAGTTTATCACCAGCATCACGAGAAATAATCTAACCTTCAGTAGACAGTATACCTTCACAAAATATACACTTCTGCTCTCTCCGGAAACCTTTTACCACACTTATTGCTTTACTCTCCGTTGATCCTCTATGAGGCATCAATAACTCTGATAAAAAGAAAGTTTATACTTTGTATCTTTGCAACTGATAAGCACTTATATAGTACATGAGCAAAAAGAACACTGGTAAAATTGGTGTGCTGCTGGTAAACCTTGGCACACCTGATACACCTGAAACGCCCGATGTTAGAAAGTACCTGCGTGAGTTTCTGTTGGATAAACGTGTCATCGATATAAACCCTGTTGGTCGGTTTTTCCTGATTAATGGTATTATTGCGCCTTTTCGTGCGCCTAAGTCAGCCGTTATTTATAAGCAGCTCTGGACGGAGCGTGGTTCTCCCCTGCTCTATCACGGTATTGATCTGAAAGAGAAGCTGCAGGCAAGCTTAGGTGATGGCTACCATGTGTCTTTTGGCATGCGCTATCAAAAGCCAAGTATAAAAAGCGCACTTGAGGAGCTGCGAGAGCAAAGTGTAGACAGGATTATTGTGTTTCCGTTGTTTCCGCAGTATGCCTCCGCCAGCACAGGCTCTGCCCATGATAAGATTATGGAAATCATAAAGGACTGGTGGATTATTCCGAGCATCAACTTTATATCAGATTTTTGCAACGAACCTGGTTTTATCGAATCCTTTGCAGAGCTTGGCAGAAAGTACATGCAAGAAGATAAGTATGACCATGTGATGTTTAGCTATCACGGCCTGCCCGAACGCCACATCCTGAAAGGCAGCGACCACGGGTATTGTAAACTAGAATCCTGCTGCAACAGCTATAACAAACGAAACAAGTACTGCTACCGTGCTTCCTGCTTCGAAACCTCACGCCAGTTGGCTAAAGCACTTGGGCTGAGCGAAGACCAGTACTCTGTCTCTTTCCAGTCGCGCCTGGGGAAAGATCCTTGGCTGAAGCCGTACAGCGATGAGATACTGAAAACTTATCCAGAAAGAGGTATCAAAAAAGTATTGGCCTTTAGTCCTGCCTTTGTAGCCGACTGTTTAGAGACAACCATCGAGGTGGGCGAAGAATTTAAAGAGCTGTTTTTAGAAGCTGGTGGTGAGAAATGGCAACTTGTAGAAAGCCTTAACTCTAATGACACCTGGGTAGAAGCAGTAAAGCAGATGATTTTAAGAAGTTAGCTTATCTTTCTTATATAGAGCTTAAAGCATGAGAGCCGCCGAAGATATCTTCGGCGGCTCTCATGCTTTGCGACTAACGTTACAATAAGAAAGGGGCTAAAAGTATAAAATTGAGCTACTGACTTTATACCTTTAAGCTAAAAATAGTTTCCCTTTAGCGCTGCTAGTTAGATTCGTTCTGAGTCTATCCAATCCTTCGAGAAAGCCTCTGCAGATGCTCGTACTTTTTGCAGGAGTGTCTCAGCGTCGGCCTCTACAATTAGATTGTTGGTATACTCCGATTTGATAAAACCTTCCTGCACACCATGTGCTATCAATTCCATAAACTTATCAAAATAGCCGTTGACATTGTAAAAGGCCACAGGCTTCTGAATAATACCCAGTTGGTTCCAGGTTATGATCTCATTTATTTCATCCAGCGTACCAAAGCCACCGGGCATGGCCACAAAGGCATCAGCATGAGAAGCCATCAAAGCTTTGCGCTCGTGCATCGTCTTAACGACCTGCAGCTCCGTCAGTCCGGTATGAGCAACCTCACGGTCTACCAGGCTCTGCGGAATCACACCCACTGCCTCGCCCCCTGCACCAAGTATAGCATCGGCTATAGTACCCATCAACCCTACCTTACCTCCTCCGAATACTAGTTTTGTACTTTGCGCTGCCATTAGCTGTCCTAATTTAGCAGCTGCCTGCCTGTACACCTCTTTATTGCCTGCGTTGGCTCCACAGAACACAGCTATACTTTTCATAAAATATGATTCAAATAGATTGACTGATGAAAAAAGAAAGGCACTGGTTTATGCCAGAGCCTTTCCTATTATTGATTCCTGTATCTAGTATTTTTTTTAAGCCAGCTCTTTCTTGTACATTTTCGCCAGTGTAGCGGCAGCGTAGTCAATTTCTTCAGGCGTATTATACTTACTGAAAGAGAAGCGAACGGAACCGCGCTTTGAATCTGCCTCTAAAGCGCGTAGCACGTGTGAGCCCGTGTTAGCTCCGCTACTACAGGCGCTACCGCCAGAAGCCGATATCTTTGCGATGTCTAAGCTGAACAGCAACATTTCATTTATACTTGATGCGGGCAAGCTAATGTTCAAAACTGTGTACAAGCTTTTATCGCCATACGAAGACAAGCCATTGAAGCTAACGTCTTCCATCTGCTCGCGCAGCTGGTGAATCATACGGTCTTTTAATCCCTGGATATAACGTGCGTGCTCTTCCATATCGCGGTAAGCAATTTCTAAGGCCTTGGCCAAACCAATAATGCCATACACGTTCTCGGTGCCTCCGCGCATATTACGCTCCTGGGCTCCTCCCTGAATTAAAGGCTGTATTTTAGTACCGGCATCGCAATATAAAAACCCAACCCCTTTCGGGCCGTGGAATTTATGCCCTGAGCCAACAATAAAGTTTGCATTTAGCTGCTGCAGGTCATGCTTGTAGTGGCCCATGGTCTGAACAGTATCAGAATGAAACACTGCGTTATACTTCTTGCAGATGTTACCAATAGCTTCAATGTCGTTCAGGTTGCCGATCTCGTTGTTGGCGTGCATGATAGATACCAGCGTTTGCGGCTGGCTGGCTAATAGCTCTTCCAGGTGCTCCAGATCCAGCACTCCACGTGCATCATGGCGGAGGTATGTAACCTGCACCCCCTCCTGCTTCTCCAGCAACTCCATCGTATGCAACACCGCATGGTGCTCCAGCTTTGTAGTTATAGCATTTTTTATGCCTAGGGAGCGGCAGGTGCAGAATATAGCGGCATTATCAGCCTCTGTGCCACCAGAGGTAAAGAAAACCTCAGCTGGCGATGTATTCAACAAGCCTGCCACTGTTTTACGCGCTTTCTCAATGGCTGCTCTCACCTCACGACCATGTGAGTGAATAGAGGATGGGTTACCAAAATGCTCCAGCATATAAGGAGTCATCGCATCAAAAACCTCCTTATCCAAAGGCGTGGTGGCAGCATTATCTAAATAAACACGCATATTTCTAAATTTTAATCTCTGTTCAGTTTGTAACTCAACCACTAAAGTATAAAAAAAAGTTGCGCCAATGGCAGGAACATCCCTAAACCAATGGCGCAACATCCATTTGTTACCTTGTTATGTTATGACAACAGCAGCAACACATATAATTAAGCTTTTTCGGAAATCACTTCCTTAATATCCGCAATGATTTTATTAGCCAGATGCTCGGCAGTGGCGTTGCTATCGCTCTCCGCATAGATACGGATAATAGGTTCTGTATTTGATTTACGCAGGTGCACCCACTCTTTGTCAAACTCAATCTTCACACCATCAATTGTGTTAATAGGCTGCTTGGCATAACGCTCTTTCATTTGGCGCAACACATCATCCACATCAACTTCCGGAGTAAGTTCTATCTTGTTCTTTGAGATGTAGTAGTTCGGATAGCTGGCACGCAAGCGTGTCATACTCATGTCTGCTTTAGCCAGGTGCGTCAAAAACAGCGCAATTCCAACCAATGCATCACGGCCATAGTGCAGTTCAGGGTAAATGATACCACCGTTGCCTTCACCGCCAATGATTGCACTGTGCTCCTTCATCATGTTTACCACATTTACCTCGCCAACTGCAGCCGCATAATATTCGCCTCCAGCTTTCTCGGTTACGTCGCGCAAAGCGCGGGTAGAAGAAAGGTTAGATACAGTGTTGCCTACCTGGTTCTTCAGCACATAGTCAGCTACAGCTACCAAGGTATACTCTTCGCCGAACATACTGCCGTCTTCGTTTACTAATGCCAGGCGGTCTACGTCCGGGTCAACCACGATACCAAGGTCAAACTTACCTTTCTCTATTATCTTTGAGATTTCGCGCAGGTTCTCTGGCAGCGGCTCCGGGTTATGGGCAAAATTCCCGTCTGGCTCGCAGTACAGTTTCTCGATTTTTGTAACGCCAAGAGCTTCCAAAAGCATTGGCACCGCAAAGCCACCGCTAGAATTTACAGCATCTACTACTACACTAAAGTTTTTTGCTTTAATAGCCTCTACATCTACCAGAGGTAGCTCCAAAATAGCTTTAATGTGTTTTTTAAGTGCTGTATCGTTTTGCTTATACTTGCCTAAGTCATTTACCTGGGCAAACTCAAAGGCTTCTTTCTCTGCTATATCCAGCACTAATTTGCCTTCCTCGTCAGAAATAAACTCTCCGTTATGATTAAGCAGCTTCAGGGCATTCCACTGTTTTGGGTTATGGCTGGCTGTAAGTATGATGCCGCCTCCCGCTTTTTTGGCAGGCACTACCATTTCTACCGTTGGTGTGGTAGAAAGGCCCACATCAATCACATCTATACCTAGCCCCTGCAGCGTTGCACAAACCAGTTTATTAACCATATCGCCTGATAGGCGGGCATCACGGCCAACTATGATTGTTCTTCTATCGGTGTTTTGAAGCACCCAAGTACCAAAAGCGGCGGCAAACTTCACAACATCTACAGGGGTTAATCCTTCACCAGCCTGTCCGCCTATCGTACCGCGTATTCCTGAAATCGATTTTATTAAAGCCACTTGTCGTATTTTTTTGCTCACACAAAAGTAGTAATTAACTTATACTTTTAGAAGCTTAGTCACCAGATATACTATTAATGTGTCGTTTAAAACTTAAAGCAGTAATTTATACCTCCTACCCTGCGTGCCAGGCTACAGTTTAAAGCAATTTCTGCATTCGTTTTTACGAGCAAAAGCTGAATGGAAAGATTCCTGGCAGTGCAGTTATAAATTTCATGGGAGCGTTATAAGAGGAACAAATGCCTAAATTCAGCTTCCTTTAAAGCCCGTTTTCGCTTGCAAAGGGTTACGTTTAATCATGTTTTAAAGCTCCTATTAGAAGCTACAAGGCAACGCAGGGTTTCGGAAGTAAGTATAAAGGCACCGACTAAGTGCAACAATTACCAAATTGTTAAGCCTTTTACACCAAAAAGCAGCGTGCTTTAATATTTATTATCTTTGCCTTTATGACTACTTCACAATTAGGTAAAAATTCGAGGGAAGAGCAGCTTAAAGCATTTAACCGGCTACTGGATGTGCTGGACGAACTTAGGGAAAAATGCCCTTGGGACCGCAAACAGACGCTTGAAAGCCTGCGACACCTAACCATAGAGGAAACTTACGAACTATCAGACGCCATTCTGAAAGGCGAGTTGCAGGAGGTGAAGAAAGAGATTGGGGATATCATGCTGCACTTAGTATTTTATGCCAAGATAGCCTCAGAACAAGGTGCTTTTGATATTGCCGATGTGCTAAACGCTCAGTGCGAAAAGCTTATTTTCCGTCACCCACACATCTACAGCGACGTTAAAGCAGACTCTGAAGAGGAGGTAAAGCAAAATTGGGAGAAACTAAAATTAAAGGAAGGCAACAAATCAGTGCTGGGTGGCGTTCCGCAATCATTACCGGCCTTGGTAAAGGCTATGCGTATCCAGGAAAAAGCGCGCGGCGCAGGCTTTGACTGGGATGACAAATCGCAGGTATGGGAAAAGGTGCAGGAAGAGCTTAGCGAATTTGAAAGCGAGTTTAACGTAGCAGACTTTACTGCTGTTGACCCAAAGAAAGCAACGGCTGAGTTTGGCGACCTGCTGTTCTCCCTCATTAATTTCGCCCGCTTTGCCGGAATTAACCCAGAAGAGGCGCTGGAGCGGACTAATTTAAAATTTATTCACCGGTTTCAGTACCTGGAAACAGAGGCTGCTAAAGACGGAAAACAGCTGCACGACATGACGCTTGAGGAGATGGACTTTTACTGGGATAAAGCAAAAAAGCTTTAAACACACCTACAAGTCACTAATTTTTAACTATATTTAACCCGCTTTTCAAAAAAAAGAGTAGTAGATACGCTACTGCACAACGGCCGCAACTATTTAACATCAGCTATAAATAATTTTGCCATAGCATTTATAGTATCCTTCTCCTCTGGGGAGGCACCAACGGAAATGAATTGGATCATGTGGGCCAGACATTTGCATAAATGCAGCAGAAAGCGGCCAACTTTGATGTTTATACTTTGAAAAAGCCTGAATAATTGATTTATTGCAATGTTGTTACCTTTAATAT
>NZ_JBHTLD010000185.1:0-10011 GCF_042678745.1 Pontibacter rugosus
ACAAAGGCCAGGCACTGGCTGGTACTACACTTGCTGGCTTTTACAGTGCTTTTTATCAGGAAAATAAATAAATTAGAAAAACCCTAAACAGGTTCCATTTTTAAAATCCACAAACTTTATACTTTAACAATCGACTGCTTATACAAAGGCATAACTTTATGCACTAATGGCATTGGCACCTTAAATATTTCCGGATGAAACATACTTGCCAATGCTTCAATTCCACTTAATAAAGTGCTTGCCGACGGCTGCGTAAACATGTCAAAATCTGCCAGGAAAACGCTCTGGTTCTGTACTGCCTGCAGCTGCCCCCATTCAGGCTTAGAAGTAAGCAAATCAATTTCCTGTACTGCCCGCTCCACATTAAAACCACAAGGAGCAATCACCAGCACTTCCGGGTTATACTTCACTACTTTCTCCCAAGGTGTTACAATACTATCTCCAGCAGGGTTAGAAAGCATATCAATGCCACCTGCATACGCAATTTGGTATGGGATCCAGTGGCCGCAATTATAAATGGGAGCCACCCATTCCAACAGCATCACGCGCTTAGGCATCACTCTATACTTACGCTGCTCATCCACCAGATAATCAAGGCGTTTCTGCAGTCCAGCAAGATAAGTATAAGCCACCTCCTCTTTACCCAATGCAGCGGCTATAGTAATAACTGTTGCAAAAACATCTTCTAGGTTGTTCGGACTAAGTGAAATCAACTGAGGCTGTTTGGCTAATTTAGCTACAGAGGCAGCCGTGCAAGCTGTATCTATCTGGCAAACTTCACATACATCCTGAGTAAAGATAATATCTGGTGAAATCTGCTGTAGTATGTCTTCATCTACATAGTATAAACTTTTACCCTGAGCTTTACTAGCCGAAAATATACGATCAATCTCTTGACTACTGTAGTTGTTTCCCTCTAACACACACCGTACTACCCGCTGCTTTTCCTGCAGCGCTACCTCCGGACATTCAAACGTTACGCCGTGCAGGCAATCCTGCAGCCCCAAATCATATATGATTTGAGTAGCCGCTGGTAAAAAAGAACAAACCTTTAGCATAATTCATTTCTGTTATAGGACATCCGGAGTCGAGGTGATCTTGCCTTCAGCCACTCGAAAACACCGAACATCAACACACCGTAAAAGAGGGTGCCAAAAAGGAAGTTTCGTTCAAACGGGATGGCCGCCACCAAACAACTCCACAAACCTGCAGCTGTTTTAGGATACATGGAGCCTCCCAGCCACATACCAATATCAGTTACCAGCCAATGAATAAGAACGATGGTGAAAGCAGCCAGAAGAAAACGACTAAAACTAAAGTGCCGAAGCAACTTTTGCCCTACCAGCACCATCAGCGCAAAAGCACCATAAACCCAGTAGAAGCCCTCATAAAACAAGCGCCATTCCCCATAGAATACTAACCTGTTAAGCAAGAGATCACTTATCCATAACGTAAGCAGCGGGAACAAGTATTTGGTATACTTAGAGAAGTAAGCACCACCAAATAAAGCCATCGCTCCAATTGGTGTATAATGGCTAAGGCTGGATATTTGCCCTCCAGTGCCGCTAGCCAAGACGCGAGCAGCAGCCACAAGAGCCATGAAAAGCAGCAGCACCAGCGTACGTGTGTTGATTGAATTTAAGAATTTACTCATGATCGCATGTATAGTTAAGATAGTCTCTACTACTAACTTTCAGGAGCAAAATGGGGAAATAAAGAAAAGCTTAGTTATTAGACCCGCACATATAAAATGCGCATGAAGAGAAAACAGAAGCCGCCTTCATTCCGGGCCTTTCCTCCGAAAGCACGAATGTTTGTTGCAAAAGGCAGGTCTTCTGGCTTGTTTCACTGGCTGGCCTTCCCATTTCAATTATATGAAACAGTGGCAATGATCAACTCAGCTTTTTCTGAAACTTACAGCTACGGGGATAGCTCCGGATTTACACCGGATTCCCTTTTCATCTGCGCCACCCTGAATAGGTGCGCAGAACCGTTTGCAGCACTAAGATATAAAGAAAAGATTAATTTTAATAAAGTGAGTGTTCAGCAGGTTGCATCATAATTGCCTACAGCAGGTCCTTTACATTTTCCGGTGGCCGGCCTATAACAGCTTTGTTATCTTTGACCACGATAGGACGCTCTATCAGGATAGGATGTTGCACCATAGCATCCACCCACTCCTCATCTGACAATTCTTTGCCTTTATAGTTTTCTTTGTATACAGCTTCACCTTTACGCAGTAGTTCCTGAGGCTTCATGTTCAGCTTCTGAAGCAATTCTTTTACTTCTGTGGCTGTAGGTGGTGTTTTTATGTAATCAATCACCTCCACAGTTTCCCCGGCTTGCTGGATAAGCTCCAGTGTCTGCCGGCTTTTACTGCAGCGGCTGTTGTGGTATATCTTCATCATAGGAACGCTAGTAATAAGTATGGAAGCAGTAAAAATAAGAATTTCCTATCTAAAGAACATCCAGGAGCCGGTTTAGCGCTACATCAGGATTAGACATACTTCTAGGATCAGAACCGATTTACACTCTAAGCATAACTATATAGGTTACTTTGCCTCGATTTAGCTAACTCCAGCAATAGTCGCTGGCAACTTATGTAAAGCCTTGATTGAATTCTTAGTAGCTATAGCCATACTTTTAAAACTGCCTATAAACAAAAAACTGCACTCTATTAGAATGCAGCTTTATTAATCTGGAATTAAAAACTAATCAAAACATTTCCTAAATGTCAAACCTATTCAAATCGATGCGGAGCCACAGCTAAAACAGATATGCCCCTGAAGCAACAGCTGCCACTTTATACTTATAAAGCCGGCGAACCATACTTATAGTAAGCAAACCTGCACCTGACTCCCCTTCTGCACTTACATCAACCTTGCATTGATCATTTTACAGGTCTAACCTAAGCCTTGGAAATAAATGCACCTATAGCGTTAAATCATCATTTAAGAGTACATTTACATTCAAAGCTTTTACTAAATAACAAGTTTGATTATAGCTTACAAAAGTAAGTTTCAAAGCTTTTACAATTTCCAACACCTACACAAACCACACTACCTATTGGTATTCAATCGTTTATGCAAAGTATAACTACAATATCAAACAGTTCGTCTGATGCTGTATTTCAGTTAATAAAATCTCTTGCTCGTTCAGAAAAAAGACATTTCAGGTTGTTTGCCACTCGGCAAAGCTCTAACGGAGACATTAAGTTTTTGCAATTGTTTGATGCCCTCGATAGTATGGCTGCTTATGATGAGGAGCGCGTACTAAAGCAGGTACCAAGTATAAAAAAAGGCGCAAATAGCAAACTTAAAGGCTAACCTCTACAAGCAACTCCTGGCAAGTATGCGCCTGTACCATGCTCACCAGAATACCGATATTCAGCTACACGAGCAGCTGGATTATGCGCGGGTGCTTTATAACAAGGGGCTGTATCAGCAAAGCCTGAAGATGCTGGAAAAGGTAAAGGCGTCGGCACAACAGGCTTCTTACCCGCATATAGAGCTGATGGCGATTGATTTCGAGAAGCACATCGAGTCGCAGTACATTACCCGGAGTTTAGAAGGTCGTGCAGAGGAACTTTCCGAACAAGCAGCCACAACCTTAAGCCATTTAGCTCGCTTGCATAATGCCTCCAGCCTTGCTTTGCAGCTTTACGGCCTATACATAAAGGTTGGCCATGTGCGCAGTCCTGAAGATAGTGCTGAGATGACTTCTTATTTTAGGCAACAGCTGCCCCTCCTGGACCTGAGACGCGCCAGTTTCTCAGAAAAGCTATCTTATTACCAGGCGCACGTGTGGTACCATTATATTCTTCAGGATTTTAAAGCCTGCTACCGCTACGCCCAAAAATGGGTTGACCTGTTTGAGGAAGAACCGCATATGAAAGAGCAGCAGCCTATGCTCTACATCAAAGGGCTGCACAACCTCCTGCTCGCCCTCTTCAGCCTGCTTTATTACAGCAAGTTTATGGAGGCTCTAAAAAAACTAGAGGATTTCGCAGCAGACAGTAACAGGCGTAGTAATCCCAACATAGAGATGCTGCTGTTCCTGTATATTTATACCAACCGGATAAATGCTTTTTACATGAGAGGGCGATTTACGGAAGGGCTTAAGATAGTACCGGAGATCAGGCGTAACCTCCGCGTTTTTGAGCAGCAACTGGACCCACACCGCCAACTAATATTTTACTATAAAATTGCAGGGCTATACTTTGGCAGTGGCGACTACAACTCATCTATTTTATACTTAGAAAAGATCATTCACTATAAGGATGTAAACCTGCGTGAAGATATACAGTGTTTTGCGCGTATCCTGAACCTGCTGGCACATTATGAGGCCGGTAAAGATGAGCTACTGGAGTATCAGATAAAATCCGTTTTTCACTTCCTGGGCAAGATGAACGACCAACAACCGATGCAGGTAGCAATTTTTCAGTTTCTGCGCGATATGCCTGACATCAGCCCTTTTGATTTAAAAAGCGCTTTTATTTCTTTAAAAGAAAAACTACTGCTTATATCAGAGAACCCTCTGTACAAGCGTCCATTTTTATACTTGGATATAATTGCATGGCTGGATAGTAAAATTCGGAATGTGCCCGTGCAACAGGTAATGCAGGAAAAATTCCTGCAGCTCAAGTAATAGTATAAGCAAGCAGTATAGTACTGCTTGCTTATACTATTACTTACCACTCAATAGGTTTTTCGCCGTGCTCATCTAAATACTTATTTGTTTTACTAAAGTGGCGGCTTCCAAAAAAGCCTCTGTCGGCGGCAAAGGGAGATGGATGCGCTGCTTTTAATACCAGGTGCTTCTGCTCGTTAATAAAAGCACCTTTTTTCTGCGCATAGGCTCCCCAAAGCAAGAACACAATATGCTCCTTCTGCTCATTTATTTTCTGAATAACAGCATCTGTAAACTCCTCCCACCCTTTCTTTTGATGAGAGCCTGCATTACCGGCACGAACAGTAAGGGTTGCGTTCAGGAGCAAAACACCTTGCTGGGCCCATCGCTCCAGGTTGCCTGAGGCCGGCATATCTTTTCCGATGTCAGCCTTTATCTCTTTGAAAATATTGAGCAATGAGGGCGGAGTTCTTACTTTATCGCTAACAGAGAAGGCAAGGCCGTTGGCTTGGTTCGGGCCGTGGTACGGGTCCTGACCAAGTATAACTACTTTTACTTTATCAAACGGGCACATCTGAAAAGCATTGAAAATCTGGCTTCCTGCCGGAAAAACCTTTTGGGAAGCGTATTCGTCTTTTACAAAAGACGCCAGTTGCTTAAAGTATGGCTTTTCAAATTCTTCTTGTAAGATATTTTGCCAGCTTTCTTCTATCTTTACGTTCATGAGTAAGTTAGGCTTGTTGGGTTAGGTTTTGAGAGACCACAGTTGCGATAAAGCTGCAGGCACTGCAAAGGTTTCTAAAGTATACAAAAAACTCTGTAACATGGATACAAAAACAACAGAAGGTGTTAAAGTAACAGTCACAACAAATTACTTACCGGACTACTCCAGCCCGGTGCAGCAACACTTTGTTTTTGCCTATAAGATCAAGATAGAGAACAATAGCGAGTTTACCGTGAAGCTGCTGCGCCGCCATTGGTACATACACGATTCTACCGGTGTTATGCGCGAAGTGGAGGGCGAAGGTGTGGTAGGCCAGCAACCGACCTTAGAGCCCGGCGAAATGCATGAGTACGTATCTGGCTGCAACCTTAAAACCGGCATAGGTAAAATGCGCGGCACCTATAAGATGGAGCGTATGGTAGATGGCAGGCAGTTTGATGTCAGCATTCCGGAATTCACACTGGTAGTTCCTTATAAGCTTAATTAGTAACTGACTGGTTCCTTACCATCTTTCTAAAAGCCTGATGCTAACGTCTGCTCCTGACGTATAATTATAAAATTCGTGTCCTACTTTAGCCAAGCTACTGATTACCTGCTATACCGCATGCGCGCCTTTAAATTACATGGCGTACACTCTCCTTTCGTTTTCGACTTATACCACAACGTGCTGCACCATACAGGACATTTCCCTGCTTATGATCATGTGGAAGCGCTACGCGACGAATTATTACAGGACGAGCGGGAACTGCAGGTAACAGACTTCGGAGCTGGCTCCAAACATATCAACCAAAATAAAAGAAAGATCAAGGCTATTGCTAAGACTTCGGCAAAACCAGCCAAGTATGGCCAGCTCCTTTTCCGCTTGGTGAACCACTTTCAACCAAACACACTAGTTGAGCTGGGTACATCTCTTGGCCTTTCTACCTGCTATTTAGCTGAAGCCCGTAAAAACAGCACCATCTATACTTTTGAAGGATGCCCTAACATTGCAGAAGTTGCCAGGACAAATTTCAAAAAGCTTAGGTTGCAGAATATTCAGGTAGTTGAAGGAAATTTGGACGATACGTTTGCAAAGCAACTACAGCAGGTGGAACAACTTGATTTTGCTTTTCTGGATGGAAACCACCGCTACGAGCCCACCATGCGCTACTTTGAAAGTTGCCTGCACAAAAGCCACGAAAATACTGTGCTGGTGCTGGATGATATCTATTGGTCTGGAGAAATGAAGCAGGCCTGGAAAGAAGTAAAACTACACCCACAAGTGCGCCAGACAATTGATTTATACTTTGTAGGCTTGGTTTTCTTCCGTACAAAACAGCCTAAGGAGAATTTTACTCTTTACTATTAGATCTCAAACCAGAAAATTGATCAAAGACAAAGGACAAAAGAATTCATATCTCTTGTCCTTTGTTCAAAAATCTATTGTGAAGCTAAGCTTACTGAATTGCCTGGCGAATACGAACAAGCTTCTGTAGCAGCTCTTCCAGTTGATCTAAAGGCAGCATATTAGCGCCGTCTGACTTGGCTATACTTGGCTGTGGGTGTGTTTCGATGAACAGTCCGTCTGCGCCAACAGCAATAGCAGCCTTAGCTATTGTTGTGATGAGTGCTGGTTTACCGCCTGTTACACCTGAGCTCTGGTTTGGCTGTTGTAGCGAGTGGGTTACGTCCATCACCACGGGCACTTTATTGGACTGCATTTCAGGTATGTTGCGGAAGTCCACTACCATGTCAGAGTAGCCAAAGCTATTGCCTCTGTCTGTCAGGATAACTTTCTCATTACCAGATTCACGCACTTTGTCTACTGCAAAGCGCATTGCCTCTCCAGAAAGGAACTGGCCTTTTTTGATGTTTACAACTTTACCTGTATTTGCAGCAGCAACTAACAAGTCGGTCTGGCGGCAAAGGAAAGCAGGAATCTGCAATACATCCACATACGCTGCTGCCATAGCTGCCTCAGCACTTTCATGGATATCCGTTACTGTTGGCACGTCAAACTCCTGCCCCACCTTCTGTAGTATGCGCAGCGCCTTCTCATCGCCAATACCTGAAAAGGAATCCAGGCGAGAGCGGTTAGCTTTGCGATAAGAGCCTTTAAAAATCCACGGAATCTGCAGCTTATCTGTAATCGTTTTAATGCGTTCTGCAATCTGAAGAGCCATTTCCTCTCCTTCTATAGCACATGGTCCGGCCATCAGAAAAAAATTGCCACTCTCGGTATGCTTCAGTTTAGGTATTTCGAACATAGGATTGATAGTTATTTACCAGTTTAAGCAGGTTTGCAAATTTAGCTAGCTTAAAATGAATTGCGAATTATAGAACCGGAAATTAGGTCTCGATTATGAATTATACTTCAGAATCGCTGCTAAGCACTTGCAACAGCATAAACAGCTCCTTGCCCTGCCTTGGTTTGATAGAGTTATGGGCAGTATTAAAACAAATGAAGTGGAAGTATGGTGCAAAGTAGTTTTTATACTCTTCGCGGCTCCCCCCAAAAGGTGGTCCAGGGCTTGAGAAAACTGTATCAAACAAGAGCCCCATAAGCTTTCCGTTTGGCTGTAACAGTTCAGCACATTTGCTAGCATAAGCAGGCCTTAGTTCGGGAGCCAGGGCACAGAAAAAAGTTTGCTCCACGATCAGGTCATACTTGTCCTGCATTTGAAAAAAATCCTGATGCAGCAATTGCTCTTTTGGAAAACCAGGAACTCGATGCGCAAAATTTAGCAGCGGCTCCTCTGCCACATCTACAAGGTATACTTGTGTGAAACCACACAAAAACAGGTATTCTGCTTCATAGGCGTTTCCACAGCCCGGTATCAGAATACGAAGGTCTTTATTTTCCAGCTGATCAAAATATTCCTTCAGCGGGGTCGTTATACCTCCAACGTCCCAACCGGTTTGGCCGGATTGATAGCGTTGCTGCCAGTAACCCGCATTAATTTCTTGGTTCATCAAGTTAAATAAGTAAATCAAAAGTGATATATTTGATTCTTACACGCATAAACTTTACATGCGGACTAAATCTACTGTATAACCCTTAGCTTATCAAACACCTAACATAAAATATATGTCAGAGAACACTCCTGAAAATAGAAGTAACCGCAAACTGCTAATTGGAGGCCTTCTTGTTGTACTAATAAGTATAAACGGCATTCTGATTTACATGAACTATCAGAAAAAAGAAAAGACCGAAGAGCAGGCAGAAATTATCAAGGTAAAGAATGTTGAACTTGAAAACCAGATTAAGCAGTTTGAAGCGCTGAAAGCTGATTTTGAGCGGCAAAGCCAGGAATTATCTGCTATGGGTTTAGAAAACGATTCTTTGGAGTCTAAAATCGCTTCTATCAGCTCCGACTTGGACGAGCTTCGTGGCTTCCGCAACAGAAGCTACAGTTTATCTGATCAGCGCCGCTTCCGCGACAGAGCCTCTGCCTTTGAGAAGCAGCTTAAACAAAAGGATGAGGAAATTGCACGCCTGAAGGAAGACAATGAGGTGCTATTCACAGAAAATACCGATTTAAAAACTACGCAAACTAAGTTAGCCGACAGCTTGACCACCATGAAGTCGAGCAATGAAGAGCTAAGCCAGAAAGTGCGTGTTGCCTCTAAACTGGAAGCACAAGGTATAAATGTGAATATTATCAACCAGCGTGGTAAAGAGAAAGAAGACAATGACAATGAGTTCCGTGCCAAGCGTGTAGACAAAATTCGCATTGATTTTAAATTAGCGCCAAATGCAGTAGCTAAGAAAGAGCCTAAAACAGTATACATGCGTATGATTGAGCCAGACGGTGCTGCGCTATATAACCTTTCCACCGGATCTGGCACTTTCCAGATAGATGGTGACGACATGTATTATACTGCTAAGCGTGACTTTGTTTTTGATAACACGCAGCAGCCTATAACTTTCACTTATGACAAAAATGCAGAGTATAAAAAAGGACAGCACACGATTGAACTGTATGCTGAAGGTTTCCTGATTGGCAAAGCAAGCTTTGTATTGAAATAAAACTCTTCTCTATTCGAAGAGATTCAAGCCTCTGCCACCACGGCAGGGGCTTTTTCATTATACATCCGAAATATAGCAGCTCAACAAAAAAAAGCCACTGATGCTAAAGTAGCTGTACATCGCTGCTCCCTATAAAGCTTCCTCGCCTTTACATTTTTACATACTTCAGTTCCTGAACGGCATAAAAAAAGCCCTAACCTTAGAGGCTGTTTAAATTTCATTTGGATAATTTCTTAAGCATGATGTGTATCATGGTAATCTGTATCATGGTTTCGGCTGATTTGGTGCTGCGCTCATAGTCTTTGGAGAGCCTGCGGTACAGGTTGAACCATCCGAATGTCCTCTCCACGATCCACCGCTTGGGCAGGGCAACGAAAGCCTTCTTGTGGATCCTGTTCACTACCTGAAGCCTCCAGCCCAGCCTGCGGAAGGTGCTGCTCACCCACTCTCTCATGTTTGGTCCGCCATAGCCCTGGTCAGCGAAGAAAACCCTGAGCCTTGCGAAATCCGCTATTCTGGAGGCTATGCGCAAAAGCAGGTACTTGCCCCCCTGCCGCTCATCTATGTCGGCCCGGTGCACAATGACCATGATCATCAGCCCCAGCGTGTCCACCACCAGGTGCCGCTTGCGCCCCTTCACCCGCTTGGC
>NZ_JBHTLD010000186.1:0-9913 GCF_042678745.1 Pontibacter rugosus
CATTCACGCGGTAACTCCTCAGGGGTTTATCTTGAAACTAGTCCTCTTTGTTTTTGCCTACACCATCAATAAATGTATATAATCGCAACTTGAGTTAATTTAGTATCCAATGCCATTAAGTTCAGGAAACCTGATCAAAAACTGAACATATGCATTAAAACTTTTAGTGTAAACAATTATCTTTGCCTCAGCATTCAGGATAATGGCTTAGGTATAGACCTTGAAAAGCAAAACGGTAAAGTGTTTGGCTTATACAAGCGCTTCCACCACAAGATAGAAGGCAAAGGAATAGGATTACATCTTGTAAAGACACAAGCGGAATTACTAGGGGGGAAAGTTGAAGTAGAGAGCCAGCTATCTAAAGGAACGACCTTCCATGTATACCTTAAATTGCAGAAGCAACATGAGCATTTTGAAGAAAGTAGTTTTGATTGACGATGACCAGGTGAATAACTTTGTCTGTGAGAGCATTATCAAAAACGAAAATTTTGCAGATGAGGTAGTTAGCTTTGAGTGGGCAGAGGATGCTCTCAATCACCTGCGTAAAATGGCTGACGGCTCACCAGACAATTTCCCGGATTTGATATTTCTGGACATAAATATGCCGGGCATGGATGGATGGCAGTTTATAGATGAATACAAAAGCTTTCCAGAGAGCCTTACAAATAAATGCTGCCTGTTTATGCTCTCTTCTGCCGTAGACAGAAAAGACATTATCACAGCTAAGAACCTGCTGGAGGTTAAAGAGTTCTTTTCTAAGCCTTTATCATCTGAGATCCTTAATATCATCAAAGAAGAGTATATCAAAGAATAGCAAATAACTTGATCTTGTAACAACAAAAAGGGCCACTAGTGCTAGTGGCCCTTTTTGTTGTTACAAGACTATCGACGGCTGTGATCAGCATTGTTTGGCTTTTCTTCATCCTCCCCTAGCGGCTGATCTCCAGTTCGGATACCTGCCACGCTATCGTCCATTCCAGTATCACTGCCTTCGAACTCAAAGCCCGGCCCCTGCGCATAAGACTCTTTACTGTCAGGGTCATTTGCTCCGTAGCCGGTAGTTTCGTTGCCGCCTATGTGTTTGTTTTCTAAAGTATCCATCTGTCCGGGGCGTTCAGTCATGCCATCCGGGCCTATGTTACGCTTCGCAGACGGATCTGGCTTGTTGCCCATCGAAACGCGCTTATCGTATTCATTATTAATTTTATCGTCTCTTTCAGGAGCTCTATCTTCAGCGTTGCTCATAGTCTTAAATTTAGATGTTCGTCTTAGTTTATACGCTTAGCGGGAATACTAGTTGGCGAACGCACCAATAGCTTAACATAATAATCAAACTAATGAGTTACTTCTTTGCTGTATCGTTCAGCTGCCAGTTATAAGTATAAAACCCCATCTCATACGTAGCTGGCACAGGCTGGCTGCGAAACCGGTTAATATAGCTCAATAAGCTGTTTGAATCTTGAAGGAAATCTGCTTTATACCAGTTAAAGATTTCTGACACCAGCACCTTCTGCGTTTTAGGCTGAATCTGAATAAACTGGTTGCTGCGCAAGGTACGCTCTGCCTGCGCCTGTAGCTGACGCTCTATTTTTTCTGGCGTATAAGCCTCGTTCAACAGGGGCGGGCAAGACTTAGCGGCACAAACAACTGCAAAATGAACTCTGGCATCTTTGTATGGCTCCAGCAGCTTTTGCTTTTCCAATTGATTGAGCGTTAGACGCTGCCCGGCTACATTATACTGTTTTACATCAAAAAACCCTTTCACATCCATCACAGATTTTAGAGGATAATGCTCCAGCACCTGTTGCAGTACCAATACATTATAAGCATTGATATAAAAAGCCTTTTTTTCAGCTGCCGATGCTTTGCTTAAATCATACTCTCCCACTTGTTGCACCAGTTTTTGCAAGCTTGTCTTGTCTTGCTGCAGGCTTTTATAGTTAACCTGCCCCTGCTGTACATGCCGCTGCAGCAACTGAGACAGTGAAGTATAAAAGCTCTGCTGCGGTGAAACTACAGCAGCAGCTAAATTGTGCTGCGGAAACACCACTGTGCCAGCTAGAAGTATGAGCAATAAGTATAGAATGTTCTTCTTCATATAATAAATAAAAAAGCTGTGTACGTGCAGGCAATGTATATCAAGAACCGCACCGTTGTTTTATCTTTGCCACAAATTAGCGCTGAATGGCACCACTCTTGCACCTAAAGCGTTAGCGTGAAAAGAACAGATGAACCAGCACATGAAATTATCAAAGATATACGACCCCAGAGAGATGAACTCTTACCAGTTTGTGGCTGCCACAGGCTTGGTAATGACCATTGTAGCAAATCTTATTCTATTGTTTTTAGGCAAAACTGTAGATAATTTCAATGCCTTATATCTCTGCTGGACCGTGTTCTTTGTGTTAGGCACTGTAGCCAACTATAACAGCAAGCCCGGCGACGGCCACGATCACCACCATCATCATTAAGAAATAATTACCTTAAGAAGCTTAGCAGAGCCTCATGAAACTTCTGCGTTGCTTCCAGGTGCGGTATATGCCCCACCCCCTTTAGTTCCACAAGTTTTGCGTTTGGTATAGCCTTCACTGTTTGCTGCCCGAGTTGTGGATACTGCCCATGCTCCTGTAGCTTTTGCTTATCCTTTATATAGCCTTTGCCTACAATTGTCCGGTCTTCCTGACCAATAACCAAGAGCGTGGGCACTTTCAGATTATCAAACTCATACACCACCGGTTGCTGGTAAATCATAGCATATGTTAAGGCCGAGGCCTGTGCAACTTTTGGATAATCAGCATGGCCAAGCTGTGCAGCAGGCACCTGCACCCATTCGCTGTAAGTGGGCTTCCAGGAGGTGTAGTATGATTGATGATAATCAGCAATAGACTTCGCTGTACGTTTCAGCTCTGTTTGATATAGCTCGTCCAGCGTTTTATAAGGTACAAACAGTCGATAATCCTCAAGCCCTATTGGGTTCTCAAGTATAAGCTTTGTAGTGAGTTCAGGGTACATCAACGCAAAACGCGTGGCTACCATGCCCCCCATAGAGTGCCCGACCACCGCTACCTGCTTTACGCCAATCTGATCTAATAATTCTTTCGTATTCTGCGCCAGCTGATGAAAGCTATAGTATACCTCTGGCTTATCTGACTTGCCAAAACCTATTTGATCTGGCACAATCACGCGGTAACCATTTTCAGAAAGAAACTTTATTGTTTGATTAAAATAAGCGCCTATAAAATTCTTTCCGTGCAGCAGCATAACAGCTTTAGGGTTTTGTACCTGCTTTGATGGAGGCACATCCATATAAGCCATTTTATACTTCTTCCCTTCTACTTCAGCCTGAAAATACTTTACCTCATAGGGGTAGCTATAACCATCCAGGGTAGCATTAAGAGAAGCTGGAATTTGCTGTGCAACAACCTGCCCTACAAGAAGCAGGAAAGCAAAAAACAATAAGTTTACCTTTTTCATGAGCATTTTATATGTTCTGACATACATACTATTTCAGAAGCTTATTGTTCTGAATCTGAAGTAGTATAAAACAAAAACCCGCCGCTACTGCGACGGGCTTTATGATTAACACTAAACAGTAAACTCTTAAAAAGTATAACCGATAGAAGCTTTTATCACTCGGTTATAGGTGTCAAAACTGCTGTTCTTATCAATAGAGCTAACACCATAATCGTAACCGGCACTGATGTTAAAACCGCTGGTAAATTTATAGCCCAGGCCGCCAGTTACAGCTACATCTACTTCTCTAAAGCCACTCTTCATATCCCACTCCTGGTTTAGCGCCTTAAATCCCAGTGCGCCTGCCTCTGCTTTTACCTTGTTAGATAACAGATACGATACCTGCGGGCCAGCAAATATATGGAAGCCTTCGCCTACATACACTTTAGCCAGGATAGGCAGATCCAGGTATTCAGCTTTATTGGTGAGGCTTACTCTTGCATTCAAAAACTCAACCTGCTCCATAGGGAGTTTACCAGTTAGCACCGCCCCTTTTTGTGAGTAAAGCAGACCCGGCTCGATTTCAAAGCCCGGAGCTACCGGTATACTTACATAACCTCCCACATGAAAGCCTTTTCGCATCTCCTGGTTTACTGTACCGTTCGTCATATCTACCAGGTCTTGCACACTTTGCATTGTTTCGCCGTCCCAGTCCGAAAAGTTAACACCGGCTCTGATACCAAATCCTATTCCACCAGTTGGTGTGCTATAACTATTTATTTGATTGCCAGAACGTACACTGCGCTGTTGAGCCTGTGCGCTGGCTGCTAAGCCTATTACTACAGCTATAAGTAAAAATATCTTCTTCATGATCTTTCTCTTTTAAAATTCCCTTATAATCTATAAGCTGCGCTGCTTGTATTGCCTCATTGGAAAAACCGTGCCAGAAAAGGAACTATTCGTGAAGCACCTCTTCATGCTTCAGATTAATTCCTTGTGTATCAATAAGATTAGCAACTCTACATTTTTTTAATATGCATCTATAGGAAAGTAGCTAGCGAAAGAATTACACGGGCATTAGTGCTATACAGCAGCAATCAACAGCTAAATCCGTAGCTTTGTACTTTGCAACGTAGCCGTAACAAGAATGAAAGACAGATCACAGGCACGCCTGAAAAGGCTAGCCGTGCACCGCGTAGGAAATAAGTCGAAAGACGAGGGAGTAATTGCCTCAAAGGAATTGGTAGACCTGCACGACGAGCAGCTGTATGACTTGCTGGTAAACTATTTTCTTTCACCGTTTAAGCAAGAGGAGTTTTTTCGTTTTACGCACACCTCTGACCTGGCCCTGAACGAGATGTTTGCCTATGCTGCGCTGATCTTTAATGAGCCACAGAAGTTTCAGGAATACTCCATCCACATCCTTAACCATTTGTATCAGCAATCTGACCACCCAAAAGTAAAGAGCGGAGAGCTTTATGTGGTGCATTTTGATGGCTGTGTTATGCAGGACGAAGTGGTAGAGGCAATCGGGATTTTTAAATCTGAAAATAAGGATACCTTCCTGACCATTCAGGACGAAGACGATGACCTGAATGTAAACTACCATTCCGGCGTAAACCTAAAAGGCGTGGATAAAGGCTGCATGATCTACAACACCGAAGCGGAAGACGGATTTAGGGTAAAACTGGTGGATGTGAACGGGTATGACGCTGCTTTTTGGCGAGAAGACTTTTTGAACGTAACTGAGCTTAAGGACACGAACTATAACACCAAAACCGTTATGAACCTGTGCAAAGACTTTTCGGAAGAAGTGTTTGCCCGCACTGATAGCAAAAAAGCTCAGGTAGAGTTCATCAGCCGCTCGGTTGACTACTTTTCTAAAAGCGAAACCTTTGACCTGGAGGAGTTTACCAGCAGCGTAATAGATGAGCCGGAGACAAAAGAAAGGTTTATGCACTATAGCCAGACCTTTGCCGAAGAGCGTGATATAGAAGGCTTCACCGATTTTGCCATCAACAAAAACACGGTACGCAACATGAAGCGTAAATTCCGCAATTTTATAAAGCTGGATACACAGATAGAGATTAAGTTTAGCGGATACAACCCGGAGCAAAGTGAGCAGTTTGTAGAGCGGGGATTTGACAAAGAGCGCAACATGCACTTTTATAAAGTATACTTTAACAACGAAAGCTAAAGAAAAATAGCCGATAGCACCTTGTTTTGTTACCTAGCACAAAACAGGAACAATAATTGCCAGCTATTGCTGGAAATAAGAAATACTACCATATGAAAAATGTAGCCTTCGCCATACTACTGGCTTCTGCTTGTACTACAGCTTTTGCACAGGCGCCTGCCACACAGCAGCAAACAAAAGCTGCACAACAGGCAGCGCCAACGCTTGAGCAACACGCCGAGGCAATGACTGCCGGTTTTACTAAAAACCTGCGCCTTACGCCACAGCAGACGCAAAAAGTTTACGTGATCAACCTTACTAGCTTGCGCCACGCAGAAGAAGCAAAAGAGAAGTTTAAAAACAATCCGAAGAAACTGGTTAACCAGATGGAAGTAATAGGCCAGACTCGTTTGTCTCAGTTAAAAGATGTACTGTCTCCACAACAGTTTCAGCAGTATCAGCAACGGCGCGAAGAGAAAATGGGCGTACCACGTGAAGTACAAAGCAACCCAACCACCAGGCAAGGGGCCCTACAGCAGGAAAGCTACTAAACAAAAACGCATGGCCTATCCGCCATGCGTTTTTGTTTATACTTCTAAATTACTCTCTCACATCCTGAATAAAGCGGAAGCAGCAACTATACTGCTTTAGCCGTATTTACAGTTACCAACACCTGTTCATCCTTCTCTACCAGTTGCGCGTTTTCCTCCTGCTGCAAGCTTAGCCGTTGGTGTTCTGTAACTATGGCCCCAGGAGGCTTAAATAATATCTGGAAAACTTCTTTCGCAGACTTGGTATGTTTCAAATCATTCCAGATATCCACCCACTCATGAAAAACCAGGTAAACCGGATTGAACGATTTAACAGGCTTGGTGATACCGTATTTTACCTGCTCGCGCTCCGGCTCGAAAGTGCCGTATAGCCTGTCCCAGATAATAAATGTGGAGCCGTAATTTTTATCGATATACCCCGGATTCGAGCCGTGGTGCACACGGTGATGCGATGGGGTAACGAATATATACTCAATAGACCGGGGCAGGCGACGCACCAGTTCGGTATGTACAAAAAACTGGTACAGCACAATTATCTGGTTACAGATGAAAAGTGTGAAGGGATCAATCCCAAGAAAGGGCACAGGTAAAAAGAAAATAAACTTGATGTGCTGCGTCCAGCCCGTCCGGAAAGCTACAGAAAAATTCATGTTCTCGGAGGAGTGATGCGTGACATGCGTAGCCCACCAAAACCGCTGCTCATGGGCTACCCTATGCGCCCAATAGCGGCAAAAATCCATTGCAATAAAGCAAATTACAAAGGTATACCAGCCTCTTGGTATTGCCCAGGGCACTGCATTGTAAATCAGCAGGGCTATACTAAAAATCCATATTTTCAGGGCAGCGCTCAGCAGCGTGTTTACAGCGCCTATGGTAAGGGCAGAGAAAAACTCCTTTTTATGATAGGTGTCGCGCTTTTTATAGATACCATAAAGCCACTCCCCCACTACTGACACTACAATTACAGGAATAAAGTAGTGCATAATGGTAAGATCATCCAGCTTTTTCAGATCTTCGATGGCAAAGATTTCTTTTTCCATAGCGTATTTACTTGTAGCATATCCTATCCCATTTCAACGACTGACAGCATAAAGAGTTAAGCATAGGCTAGTGCAGCTTAGCTATGGCAGCATACAGCAAGACTTGAATTGCTGACGCACAGCCCAAAAAGCTTACTGCATTTTCCGAAGGTTTTATACCTTTGCACAAATTTTAAACCTATGCGCATCAGAAAAAAAGTAAAAATTAACCTGCCTTCGCAAGGTTCTCGCTTTGCAGCCCTGGATATTTTTGTGAAAGCCGCCGAGAAGGATAATTGGACCGAACAGGAAGTACAGTTTGTAATAGATGAAGTGGTAGAAGCTCAGGATGATAAAGAAGCATTTGAGATACTAAAAGATTATATAGCCTAAGAGCTTGTTTAAAATCCACTTTCGCTTGCAAAAACAAAATGTAAACAAGCTCTAAAAAGAGGGCAGCTGTATACTACAGCTGCCCTCTTTTTATCGAAGTTATACTTCAAGCTATTTACGACTGCGTAACCTGCGGCTGAAGCTGAAGTTCATCCTGGTGCTGCTGTAGTACTTGTATGATAAAGCCGATGTGTTCTTTCATGTCTACTTCAAATAGTTCAGCTCCAATGCGTACTTCCTCACGATCTACGGAGGCGGCAAAGCTTTTCTGCCCCAGTTTCTTGACAACAGATTTTACTTCGAGCCCTTCTAATCTGGCTGGCCTTACCTGCGCGCAGGCCACAATAAACCCTGTTAGCTCATCACACGCCAAAAGGGCCTTATCCAACAAGGTATCATAGGACACGCCCCATTTAGTATAATGCGCTGAAATGGCGTGTGCCATTTCTTCTTCTCCCCGCTCGCGCAACAGGTTTACAATTACGTTAGGGTGCTGGTCTGGGTGAGCTTCGTAGTCTGCATCGTGCAGCAAGCCCGTTGCGCCCCACTGCTCTACATGTTGCCCAAGCTTTTCGGCATAGGCACGCATTACTAATTCTACGGTGCGGGCATGGCGCAGTAAACTGTCTCCCTTTGTCATACTTTGCAGTATATCCTGAGCTTCTTTTTGCGTTATCATGAGCTATATTGTTAGTCGGAACTTCTAAAATAAGCATTATAGCGCAGTAGCCAAAGCTATACTTATGCTTCAGGAGGTTTGGGAGGTGGAGAAGGCGGTATAGCATTGTGTTGCTGCAGTACAGCCTGCAGCTCATGTCGCAGCAGTTGTATTTCCTGTTGTAGTGCCTTTACCTGCGCTGATCCTACCATTTCTGATTCTTCGCTACCGGCATCTCTATCAATAAAAAACGTGGCCAGCGTGGCGGTAAAATAGCCAAACACCGCAAAGCCATACATGGCCAGCAACAGGCACAGCACGCGCCCCTCCGGGGTAACCGGAAAGTAGTCGCTGCCGATGGAAGTCAGTAGCATCAATGTCCACCAGACGGCATCACCGTAGCTTTTGATTCCATAATCACCTTCTAAAGCATACATACCAGCTGCTCCGGCTACTGTTACCACCAGTGTCAGCGTCAGCACATAACCAAAAGCGCGTCGCTTCATGGCTTTGCCCAAGCTACGCATGCCCCTGTTAATAGAGCCTACAACCTTCACCAAACGCAGCCCTCTGGTAGCCCTCACCGTGCTGACAAGCCGAAAAGCACGCGTTATCCTGAAAAGGCGCAGTGCGGGCACCGCCAGCGAGATAGTGGTAAGTATATTGTGCCGCAGAAAAAGCAGCTTGTGTGGGGCAAGTATAAACTTAACAACAAAATCAAGTATAAAGATAACCCAGATGATGTTGCTGATAAGCTGCAAAACAGAGCCAAGCCCCCAGATCAGCTCCACCACCAGCAACACAAGCCAGATAAAGCCCAGCACTACCATGGCCGGCTCCAGCGCATCCTGAAGGCGCTCTAACAGTTCGTACCGCTCTTTATCTAGCTGTTGCTTTTCCTCGTGCTTTTGCAGTTCTTGTTCCCTCATTAGTGTCTTAAGGCATGAGCAATCATGCTGTCATTTCTGCATTAGTTACGGCAGCAGACATACTTCGTTCAGCCCCAGATTAGTTGAGTTTAGCAATCTCAACACCGCGCCAAAAGCCCATTACGTCGTCTTTTTTACCGACAAGAATGTCTACTCTTTTCTTAATGCGCCTGTTCATCACATCGCGCACCACATATACGCCATCCAGTTTGTCTGATATACCAGATACTAAGAGCGAATCGCCGTACTCTATATCGCCCCCCCACCTGCTATGCAAGTCGCGCGACACAGCTATCCAGCGGTGCTTACCTGGGTTTCGTTTGTTTATGCGTGAACCGTCTGCCGTTATAAGGGGTGAGCCGTCTGTTTGTCCGGGCTCCGGGTGATAGATGGAGGCAGATACTTTAAGGGTAGGTATAGCTTTTGGTTCAGCTTTAGCTGTTACTGTTGCTTCTTTGCGTGTGGCCTCTTCTAGTTTTAATGGCCGTTCGGTTATCTTCTTTTCTTCGATTTTCGGAGCGGGGGATTCTGCCTCTAACCAGGTAAATTCTTCAGCCATAGCTACTACAACAGAAACCAGAGCCGCGAGTAATTTAATCCTTAACATTGCAATCCATTTCGTGAAACATCGATTTAGGAAATAATAACCCGCTTAAACGACAGAAAAATTGAATGGTTATAAGTTGTTGCTTAATTCACGATAGAGGCCATAAAACCTCTATCTCAGCTACACT
>NZ_JBHTLD010000187.1:0-9825 GCF_042678745.1 Pontibacter rugosus
GCAAGTATAAAAACCAGAAGGCCTCTGCTACTACAGCAGAGGCCTTCTGGTTTTTATACTTAGAGATGTGGATTACCTCTTTACTAATTGATTACTTCTGGATCATGTTTACGATATCTTCTGAAATACCCATGTTACTGAAGCCACCATCGTGCATCAGGTTCTGCATGGTTACCATACGGGTAAGGTCAGAGAAGAGGGTAACGCAATAGTTAGCACAGTCTTCAGCTGAGGCGTTACCTAGCGGCGACATTTTATCAGCATAATCATAAAACACATCAAAGCCACCTACACCTGTACCTGCTGTAGTTTTAGTCGGAGACTGAGAGATAGTATTTACACGCACGTTCTTCGCCTTGCCATAACGGTAACCATAGTTACGGGCAATTGACTCTAACACAGCCTTTGCATGCGACATATCAGTATAATCAGGGAACACGCGCTGTGCTGCAACATAAGACAGAGCCACAACAGATCCCCACTCATTCAAGGCATCCTGCTTCTCAGCTACCTGCATCACTTTGTGGAAAGAAAGCGCAGATATATCCAGCGTCTTCAGGAACCAGTCATAGTTCAGGTCACCATAAGCTTTGCCTTTACGGATGTTCGGGCTTGAGCCGATAGAGTGCAGTACAAAGTCAATCTTACCTCCCAATATTTCCTGCGCCTTAGTAAACAGGTTCTCCAGGTCTTCAATAGACGTGGCATCAGCAGGAATTATCTCTGCATTGCATTGCTCTGCCAGTTTATTGATCTCGCCCATACGCATAGCGATTGGAGCGTTTGTCAGCACAAATTCAGCTCCTTCTTCTTTTGCGATCTTGGCAACTTTCCAAGCAATAGATTTCTCGTCCAGCGCGCCGAAAATGATTCCTTTTTTTCCTTTAAGCAGATTGTAAGCCATCTCTTTATCGTTGTTTGTTCGTTGCTATACTTAAATTTCCGGCACCTCCGGAAAAGAAGCAGCAATATAGCAATTACAAATTACAAGGAAAGCAACTCTTTTGCACTTTGATACGCATTATCGCTAGGGTTAGCACCTGCAATCATATGCGCAAGCTCGTTGATGCGCTCTTCATCGTTGAGCTTCTTTACGCGGCTGATGGTGCGCTCTTCTGTATCGTGCTTATACACAAAATAATGTGAATCGCCTTGGGCAGCAATCTGCGGCAAATGTGATATAGCAATGATCTGGTGCTTCTGTGCCATCTGCTTCATCATCTTGCCAACCTTTACAGCTACCTCCCCTGATATTCCAGTGTCAATTTCATCAAATACAATGGTTGGCAAGGCAGTTTTATCGGCCAGCATGTACTTTATACTTAGCATCAGGCGCGAGAACTCACCACCAGAGGCAGCTTTGATCAGTGTTTGCGGCTGTGCTCCTTTGTTAGCACTAAAAAGGATGTTGATATCATCGGTACCTGTTGGAGTTGGCGCGACTTCATTATGTTGAATGACGATACGCGCATTGGGCATACCTAAGTCAGCCACCAGCACGTAGAGCTCCTGCTCAAACGTCTCAAAAGAAGCTCTGCGGCGCTCCGATAGGATAGCAGCTTTTTCTTTAACTTCTTTCTCTGCTTTAGCCATAGCCTTCTCGGTATTGGCAATAGCCGTGTCAAGGTTCAGCACGCTTCCAACCTTCTCCTCCAACTCACGCTGTATTTCCAGCAATTCAGCGATGGTTTGCACCTGGTGCTTGCGCTGCAACGTATAAATCAGATTCAGGCGCTCCTGCACTTCCAGCGTCCGCTCCGGATTAGCTTCGGTGTCGCGCTCAGCATCTTCCAGTTCGGCAGCCACGTCGTTCAGCTCAATCATACAGCTCTCGGTGCGGGTACGGAGCTCTTCATACTTGCTCCCGAATTGTGCCAACTGCCCGATCAGGTACACCGTATCTTTCAGGGCTGAGGTGATGTTGAACTCTGATTCGGTTAGGCTCTGCACCGCCTGTGTCAGCTTCAGCTTAATATCTTCGGCATTCTCCAGTTGCTTCAGTTCCTCTTCCAGCTCCTCCTGCTCAGTTGCCTGCAGATTCGCTTCGGCCAGCTCGTTTAACAGGAACGCATGATAGTCGTGCTCCTTCTGGGCTTGTGCCAACTGGTCTGTCAGTTTTTTATAGTCGCTCTCCAGCTTTTTATACTTGCGGAAGCTCTCGTTATACTTGCGCAGGTACGATAAATTGCCGGCATAAATATCAAAGGTCGTGTTACCCATGGCCGCCGTATTACCGGCATAAATATCCAGGATATTCAGCTGATAGCTGGTATCGCCAAGCTGCAGCGTATCGTGCTGCGAGTGGATATCCATCAGGTTCTCCCCGATTTTGCGGATGACGTCCAGCGTAACCGGCGTATCATTTACAAAGGCACGGCTTTTACCACTCGGGCTTATTTCGCGACGCAGGATGCACTGGTTGTCAAAATCCAGGTCCTCGGCGGCAAACACCTCCTGCAGGTTATAGCTCGATAAGTCGAACACGCCCTCAATCACACACTTCTCATCCTGCCTGAACAGCAATTTTGTATCGGCACGATTTCCTAACAACAAGCCAATAGCACCCAGCATAATGGACTTACCGGCACCCGTTTCGCCCGTGATGATGTTGAGCACAGGCGATGGATTCATCTCCAGTTTCTCTATCAGGGCGTAATTTTTTATTTTAAGATCTATCAGCATATATTATGACACAAGACTATAGACATAAGATACAAGACTTTTGGCCTATGCTAAAGTTCGATAATTCTGTTCTCTTTGAAGTATGAATTTTACTTTAATCCTGCTCAACAGGTTTTGGCTGATATATGACAGCAGGTTGATGTTGTTAATTTAGCGAGCTTTGAAAGGTGACACAGCCTAACATCTATATGCCACAATGTCAATAATCCGACTCCACATCATATATCACCTCCTCTACCTGCTCTAAAGGAAAAGTATGGAGGTTTGCGCGGAGATCTAACAGCTGTATATTTTCGGGCGTCAGCTCTTTCACAGCTCCCGTGAGCACTACTCTGCTGCGCAGCACCAACTGCACATTGGGCTGTTGCAGCAGCTCAAAGGCATGATCTAAAAGCTTTTTTCTGAAGATGCGGATCTGGCGTTTTCCCATGGGCGCAAGTATGAATTCGGTAGCTGGTTTTGCCCCGTGAAGTTACACCCTTTTAGTTAAAATCTAAAAATTTTAGCGTTTTAGCAAAACTTCGTATTTACTGTTGTTGGTGGGGTCTACCTGAGATAATATAGTGAAAGCCTGCTGCTTCTGGGCTGGGGCAGCCGTCTTGAACATGTTTACCAACTCATCCGACTTGGCATCGAAGAAAGAGCGAAGTATGGCAGCATTTGGTTTCTGCTGTTGCAGGCGTTGTAGGTTACCGAGCACACCTAGTATGGTTTGCCTCGCCTCTTCCGGCTCGGTTGCCATTTGGTCTAAACCTTGGCGGTGCATGGCGTACATGCCTTCGCGGTAGGGTAAAAACTGTGGGTCTTGCAGGTTATCGATAAGCCAATAGCGGTTCCGGTTACTGTCAAAGGCTTTCCAGCCTACATAGCCCGCCCCTTGCGAGGAGGCAACGTTAAGTATGGCACGGGCTTTATCAAAAGCAGGCGCACCACCTAGTCGGCCAAAGCTATCATTATCCATCCCTATAATCATGTAGGCATAGAAAGCCAGCATAGAGGATAAATTAGAAGTATAGCCGTTATCAGCATACTCGAGTGGCTCTGCAGTGCTGAAGCGGAAGGCCCAGTCTTTATCTACAAAAGATAGCAGCACTGTTTCGTAACCGGTGCCATAGGTAGGCCTTACCGATACAACCTGCACATTGGCCCTGAACGTACCAATCTCAGGCATTTCCGTCAGGTTTATAAGCAGGCGGCACTTAATGCGTTCATCAGAGCGGTAAGGCTGATCTGTCCAGCGGCGGTTGTTCAAAAATTCGAAGATGCGTGTTTGCATATCCGTGAACAATTGCCGGTCAGTATACTGTACTTGCTCGCTGTTTACCACCACTTCGCACTGCAGCTCCTGCGCCTTGGCAGACCAGGCGGCAAAAACCAGCATCAGCAAAACAAGTACGTTCTTAGCCATCTATTCGCTCTAAAATTAAATTTATAATGTCCTGCGCTACCTCACTTTTCTTTTTTAATTCAAAGGTATGCGTAGCGTCTTGTTCTATTATGGTAATCTTGTTGGTATCATGTGCAAAGCCTGCGCCCGGGTCTTTCAAGGAATTCAGCACTATCATATCCAGGTTCTTTTTGCTTAGCTTTTCTTTTGCGTTAGCACTTTCATTATCTGTTTCCAAGGCAAAGCCTACCGAAAACTGCCACTCTTTTTTCTGCTTACCAAGCGCTGCTGCAATATCAACGTTCTTTACCAGCTCTATCGTCAGCTCTTGGCCAGCTTTTTTTATCTTTTTGTCTGCCACCACTTTTGGCCTGTAATCGGCTACAGCGGCAGCAAATACCCAAATATCAGCCGTCTCGGCATATTTCAGCACCGCTTTATACATTTCGTCGGCAGTGGTAACATCTTTAACTCTGATACCGGTATGCTGCGTGTGCAGGTTTGTGGGCCCTGACACAAGTATAACATCTGCTCCCAGCTGTGCGAAACGCTCTGCCAAAGCATAACCCATTTTACCTGTAGAGTGGTTCCCTATAAAACGTACCGGATCAATAGGTTCATGTGTAGGGCCAGCTGTGAGCAGTACTACTCTGCCTTTAAACGATTTTTCTGTCACCTGAAAAGAAATTCTGAAGCACTTGCACTATTTCCTCTGGCTCTGCCATGCGCCCCTGCCCTACCAGCCCGCTTGCCAGCTCACCGTAACCTGCCTCTATTATGCTATTGCCATAGCCCTGTAGCTTCCGGAAGTTATGCTGCACAGCTGGGTGCTGGTACATGTCTAAATCCATGGCAGGGGCAACAAACACAGCGCAACGCGCCGAGAGATAGGTGGCACTTAGGAGGTTATCGCAGAAGCCGTTTGCCATTTTGGCTACGGTATTGGCACTGGCAGGAGCTACCACCATGGCATCAGCCCACAGGCCAAGATCCACGTGGTTGTTCCACACACCTGTTCCGTCTTTAACAAACTCAGTAAGCACTGGCCTTTTGGAAAGCGTGGCTAATGTGAGAGGGGTTATAAAAGCAGAAGCAGAAGCAGTCAAAATGACCTGTACTTCTGCTTCCGCTTTGATGAGTTGCCGAACCAACAGCGCCGATTTATAGGCTGCTATACTTCCGCAAACTCCCAATAATATTTTTTTACCTTTCAGCATCCGCTGTATTACAGGCTTGTCTCTTCCTCCTGAGGCTCGTCTTCTGGGTTTCTAACGTAAACTTTGCCTTCTAAAAACTCTTCGATGGCAAGGTTTGTCGGCTTCGGAAGACGCTCGTAGTACTTAGAGATCTCAATCTGCTCACGGTTCTCGAATACCTCCTCCAGGTTATCAACTGTTGTAGCGAACTCAGCCAGTTTAGAGCTTAACTCCTCTTTTAGCTTAACAGCTACCTGGTTGGCTCTCTTTGAAATTACGGACACAGACATGTACATATTGCCGGTTTGCTTTGCAAAATCGGCCATGTTGCGGGTAACGATTGATGATGAAACTGCTGCCATATATAGTATACTTTATGAGTTCTGGTTTTCTGATTTTCTTAAATTGGCCAAGGCACTTTGCGTAGCGTCAAAAACGCGCTCTGCATCACGTCTGTACTTACTCTCCGGGTACTGGTCTACAAAAGCCTGGAAAAAATCCACTACCTTATCAAAGCGCTCTTCCTGCTTACCCGGCACACTTTCTAAGGCAAAGCGATACTGGGCATCTAACTTCAGGAAAGCGGCTTCTTCACTGAAAGGTGAGGAGGCATGTTCTTTTTGGAAGTTATCCAGCGCAACGGCTGCAGAGCGCCAGTAGCGAAGCTTGTAGTACAGCTGCGCCTGATAAAAGTCTTTTCTATCAAGCTTCTGATACAGCTCTTCTATGATTTTATTTGCTTCGGATGCTCTCTCACTGCTTGGGTAGCGTCTTAAGAACTCCTCATACGCCTCTATGGCTGTAATTGTTGGCGTTTGATCTTCCTGATAGCTAGGTGATTGCTGGTAAAGCGACTGTGCCTGCATAAACATGGCTTCTTCAGCAAGCGGGCTACGCGGGTAGGTAGTATGGAACGTGCGGAAATAAGCGTCGCTCAGGATATAGTTACCTTGCATATAATGTGCCTTGGCACGATAAAACTGAGCATTCTCAGCTTCCCCCGTACCTGCCATCAGGTCTGTTACCTGGTCAAGCAGCTGCGAAGATCTATAATACTCCTCCTGCTCATAGTATTGCAGAGCAGCCTGGTATTTTTTGCTGACATCATTACTTTTCAGCATTTTCTGAAAATTGCTACAGCCAGAAGCGAGCAGCAACAGGCAAAAGAATGCGATAGTATGTAGAAGGCCTCTATTCATGAACGGGCAAAATTATAGAATATCCGAGTGATTTACAAAAGAGATTGGGTATTGAGCACATTAATATTTAACTCCCGCTCAATTCTTATTGCCAGCAACTGCTTTTGTTGCTGTAGCTGGCTTTTTAGCAGGTGCTTTTTTCTGCTTCGGCACCTCTTTAGGCTTGGTTTTAACGGGTACAGGCACGGGTTTAGCCAATACATCCTTTTTAGTAGGGCGCTGTTCTGCCATCCAGGTAAACCCTTCCAGCACCTTAACGTCCTCCTTCAGTTCGTGTGGCGGTATAAAGCTTGCATCCGGCTGCACCAGAAACGAGATTGTTTTCAGTTTATTTTCCCCAAACTTCAAAACCATGTTACTACAGATGGCTTTGTTCAGACCCGTCATAATCGTATCCCCCTCTAAGGCAAAGTATAAGCTCTCGCCATTACCGTCAACATTTACTCTTTTTATATCACCTTCCTGGAAAAAAGCCGTCATGTTACGCCCCTTTACCTGGTTGTAGTTTTTAAGGGAGTCTTCTGAAGAGATAAAAGCATTGCTGTACATGTACATGCGGTCGATGGTTTTGTTGCGCAGCTGTATATGAACCGTATCCGACACTAACTGGCTCTGCTCGGTCCACAGCACTGGCTTCCTGTTCAGGTGCATAAGAGAATCGGTTCTGTTATAGCTAAGCGAATCGGCTTTGCCCTGAAGGTCAGACTTAAAGATCTTCACGTTGGGATAAGCGAAAATCATACTTGCAGTCCTGGCTCCCTTCGCTTCCCTGGAGTACAACGTATCGGCAGACATAAACAAGGTATCGCCTTCCATGATGGTTTCCATCACGGGGCGATTACCGTATACTTTGGCTTCGCCTCTGTCGCGCCAGTAGCGACCTACCTGTCCGCGAATCGTCACATCGTCTTTCAGAGAGCGAAGCGACACATTCTTTTCTGCAAACCCATATCCTAAGGCCTGGTCATAGTACAGTTTATCGCCCCCCAAACGGTATTCCTTAGTGAGGATATAGGCATTGCGGCCAAAGTTAGAGATTTTGGTGAGCGTATTATAAGTGCCTTCTTCCGCATATAAATCGCCCTGCTGCCCTTTGATAAAGGTTGGCCCCTGGAAGTATACCACTTTGGTAAGCGTGTTATACTTCATATTCTGCGCCTTGATGTTGTAATCAGCCGTAGTAACGTTTACATCCTGCTGAAAATCAAGCATCTTGGTAACGGTATTGTAAGAGCCACGGCGGCTTTGCAGTCTATTTTCAGGGTCAACAATAACGCCACCCTCTGTGTAAGTAGCAGTTTTAGTATTCAGGTTATAGTAGAGTGTGGGCGTTGTCAGTGTCATCCGTGGATCACGCATCACCACGTTGCCGTCTATCTCTGCCGTGCGCGAATCGCCGTTGTAGGTGGCATGGTTGCCTGTAATGGTTACTGTATCGGCTTGGTTGATGCGCACATTCCCGAAAGCCTCTAACTGGTTTGACTCGGCTCCCTTATACTGGTAAACAGAATCAGCATACAGCGTGCCGTCCTTCTGCTTGAATATAACATTGCCAATCAGCTTATCAATCTTTCTACCATTGAAAGTACCGCCTACCAGACTATCCGCCTGCTGTAGCTGCACCGGTACTTTTTCAGTCTGCACTAGCCGCACTGGTGGCGGGGTCTGCTGCTGATTTGGCCTCTGTTGCTGCGGCTTTGCTTGTTGCTGTCCGAAAACAATAACAGTCATCAAGCTAAAGACAAGAGAAAAGAGTAGTTTTGTGTAGTTCATTATACTTAGATATAAGATGCTAGATGTTAGACATTAGACTTTGCACTTCCTGCAGCTAAACAGTTGCATGTTGCACAGGCTTTTACCTGTTGATCTAATGTCTAGAATCTAAAGTCTAGCGTCTATTTATAACATCAAAATTAGAAAAAAATTACCAGCCGTTACTTTATGCTACAGAAAGTTTCAGGATTCATAGAAATGCATGGCCTTTGCCTGCCTACAGATAAAATATTAGTGGCCGTAAGTGGTGGTATCGACTCGACGGTACTCTGCGAAGTGCTGCACCAGCTAAAGTATGAGTTTGCCGTAGCCCATTGCAATTTCGGACTCCGCGCCGAAGATGCCGAGGCCGATCAGTTATTTGTCAAAAAGCTGGCCAAAAAGTATGAAGCACCTTTCTTTACTGAAAACTTTAATACCCGTGCCTTTGCCGAGCAGGAAAAGCTATCGATACAAATGGCTGCACGCACGCTGCGCTACGAATGGTTTGAGCAGGTAAGACAGCAGGAGGGGTATGATTACATCGCCACCGCCCACCACAGCAACGACACCACCGAAACCGTATTGCTCCACCTGACCAAAGGCACCGGCATTGCTGGCTTACACGGCATACCGGCTAAGAACGGAAGAATTATCCGTCCGCTTTTGTCTATCACCAAAGATGACATTTATGAATATGTGACGGAGCGCAAAATTATTTGGCGGGAAGATACCTCTAACGAAACCACCAAGTACCAACGCAACAAAATAAGGCATGAGGTAATTCCGGTGCTAAAGGAGATAAACCCGAACCTAGAAGAAACGGTGCAGCAATCAGCTGAGCGGGTAAGCCATGCCGAGGCTATTGTAGCAGCCTATATTGCGCAGCTGCGGGAGCAAAGTATAAAGGAGACTCAGGAGGCTGTGTATGTCGCCCTGGAGCCGCTACGCACTGCCACAGGACTTCCAGTGGTGCTACACGAGCTGCTACGTCCTTATAACTTCACCTACTCAGTGGTGCTGGAGCTGGTGGAGGCGCTGGATGGAATATCGGGCAAGCAGTTTGAATCGCCTACGCACATCATTGTGAAAGACCGTGACCAACTGGTGATTACGCAACGCAACCTAAGCAGCTTTGGCAGTATACTTATACACGAAGGCGATACAGCCGCAGAGGCAGGCAACCTCACTTTCAGCATAAAGTATGTGGATGCCGAAACGTATAAACTAAACACCAAACCACACGTGGCTGCCCTGGATGCAGCCCAACTGAAGTTCCCGCTGAAGCTCCGTAGCTGGCAGGAAGGTGATTGGTTTGTGCCGCTGGGCATGAACGGCAAAAAGAAGATCAGCGACTTTTTGATTGACAAAAAAGTACCTGCCAACCTAAAGAGCCAAACACTGGTACTAGTATCAGACCAATCCATTGCCTGGGTTGTAGGCCAACGCCCTGACAACCGCTTTAAAGTAAGCGATAAGACAGAGCAGGTGGTGGAGATTACTTTAGATAGACGCTAGATACTAGACGTTAGGCATTAGATTTCTTGATGTTTGAGGCACTGAAAACATTTTAGTCTTATGTCTAACATCTAATGTCTAATATCTGTCT